>NZ_JACJDS010000041.1:0-11589 GCF_014163635.1 Pseudoalteromonas sp. SR44-8 | reverse complement strand
ATTTTAGACATAAAAAAACACTCATTAAGAGTGTCGATTCATTATTACTTGATTTCAGTGGTTGCGGGAGCCAGAATTTATGAAGAACGAACCGACGACCTTCGGGTTATGAGTAGCCCAATTTTCGCACTCACTGAATTTTAGACATAAAAAAAACACTCATTTTAAGAGTGTCGATTCATTATTACTTGATTTCAGTGGTTGCGGGAGCCGGATTTAAATAGATGGCCTTTGCTGGCTAATGTAGAGCTGAGACCGACGAGCTATTTATTTCACTGAGTTTCAGGCATAAAAAAACACGCTTTAGGCGTGTCTGTTTAATATTTTAAATTGTAATTTCAGTTGGTTGCGGGAGCCGGATTTGAACCGACGACCTTCGGGTTATGAGCCCGACGAGCTACCAGGCTGCTCCATCCCGCGCCTGAAATTGCAGATTTATTTATAGTTGCTATACATGACAACTTGGCTTCCAATAAAAATTGGTTGCGGGAGCCGGATTTGAACCGACGACCTTCGGGTTATGAGCCCGACGAGCTACCAGGCTGCTCCATCCCGCGCCTGTATATTTTAAGTCTATCGACTAGTGATTTTTAACTCTCACCAAGAGTTTACAGTAACCGCTTCTTTAAAAGAATTGGTTGCGGGAGCTGTGAAAGGTGAAGAGTGAACCGACGACCTTTTAAAACTTCCAATGCACCAAATCATTTAAGAAAATTGGTTGCGGGAGCCGGATTTGAACCGACGACCTTCGGGTTATGAGCCCGACGAGCTACCAGGCTGCTCCATCCCGCGCCTGTAATTTCTTTTTCAACGGTTTCGCGTTATTTGCGAGCCTGTTTCGAAGAGAGCGCTATAGTATAGGAATCATATTATAATGCAACAGTTAAACTGCTTAAAGCTGTTCAACCGAACAAAAAGCAAACAAACAGAGTAATTAAAGCGCTCTTTGGTGTGGACTGATCATTTTTTGCCACTCCCAATCAGGGTGACCCATCACTATAAAGTCAGGGTTCTCTGTACTCTCACGCTGATTGTAGGTTAATGGATTAAATTCAGCATCAGTAATACAGCCACCTGCTTCTTCAACAATTATTTGCGATGCTCCCGTATCCCACTCACCTGTTGGCCCTATCCGTAAAAAACAGTCAGCTTTACCCTCAGCAACAATACATGCTTTTAAAGAACATGAACCTACAGCAACTGTTGTAAACTGCGCGTTCAAGTATTGACTAACAGCTTCAATTTTTTGACGACGACTAACAGCCAAAGTTAAGTTATCTGGAGTGGCAACATTGATCTGCTGCTCTACGCCATCGACACGCTTAAATGCACCATTTTGATAACTGGCAAAGTAAGTTGTCTCTTTCGCTGGCCAATAAATCACCCCAAGCACTGGGCGATTGTTTTCAATCAAAGCGATATTTACCGCAAAGTCGCCGCTTTCTAAAATAAACTCACCGGTACCGTCCATTGGATCGAGTAACCAATAGCGCTGCCAATCTTGCCTATCCGCTAAAGCAGGGATTGGTGTTTCTTCTGACATAATAGGAATATCTGGCGCTAGTGCTTTTAATCCAGCAACTAACACATCGTTAGCGGCTAAATCGGCTTTAGTGACAGGTGTGTGATCTGACTTTTCTTGCTGGCCAATATCATCTTTCTTGTAAATAGCCATAATCGCAGCACCAGCGCTTTGCGCAAGCTCAATACATGGCTCAAGTAATTCAATCATTCGCAGCTCCTGATTCTAAATGCTTAGTTAATAATAGCAAAGCTGCAACGCTTCGTGCTTCGGTGAAGTCTGATTGTTGTAATAATGACTGCCAATCGGTTAATGGCCACTTAACAACCACTAATGGTTCTGGCTCGTCCCCAACTAAAGTTTGCGGATAAAGTTGTTGCGCAAACAATATGTGCATAGTCGCATTAAAGTAACTGGGTGCCATTGAAACCACTTTAAGTGGCTGAAGTTGCTCAGCACCAAAGCCAACTTCTTCTTTTAATTCTCGGTTTGCTGCTTGTTCTGGTGTTTCACCAGGATCAATTAAGCCTTTTGGGAAGCCTAGTTGATAATCATTAGTGCCAGCACAATATTCTCGTACTAACAGTAATTCATTATCAGCTGTTAATGGCACTATCATTACAGCCCCTCGGCCACCGCCGCGGATCCGTTCGTATTGACGCTGTTCGTCATTTGAAAATTTTAATTCAAGTGATTCCACCGTAAATAATCGGCTTTTAGCAACAACTTCGGTGCGAAGAATTTGTGGTGGTGTTGGGTGCTTTTTCTGTGTCATTGGCATTAATTTGCTATCATGGCAGTTAGTTCAATAATAAACCCTATAAGATGAAATTCCTATGTTAAATTGGTCAAAAATCGATACTGTGCTGCTAGATATGGATGGCACTTTGCTCGATCTCCATTTTGATAATCACTTTTGGCTGACAGTGATCCCTGAGCAACTCGCTATCGCAAAGAATATTAGTTTGGCACAAGCCCAAGCGGATATATTAAAACGCTATCAAGCCGTTAGCGGTCAAATCCAATGGTATTGCTTAGATTACTGGGAACAACAACTTAATTTACCTATTATGGAGCTAAAATATCAGCATCAGCACCTCATTAAAATGCGTGAGGATGTACCTGCATTTTTAACATCGTTGCGAAAAGCGGGTAAAGAGTTGATTTTACTTACCAACGCACACCCGGAAAGTGTCATGCTCAAGTTTGAAAAAACCAATATTGATAACTATTTAGATGGTGTGGTGTCGACTCATCAATATGGTGTGAGTAAAGAGCAGCAAAGCTTATGGCAGCAAGTACAACTCGATTTAGGTTTTGATAAGCAGCGTACGCTGTTCGTTGACGACAGTTTAGCGGTACTAAACGCCGCAAAAGAATATGGTATTGGCCATTTATTGGCGGTTGCAAACCCAGATAGTAAACAACCGCACAATGAAATCAGTGACTATTTGAGCGTCACTGATTTTCGTGACATGCTGCCTTAATTTTTAGGGTAGCGAGCCTCTAAGCCTTGATATACAAGCTTTGCAAAATCAGCATGTTCCGTATTCAGGCTTTTAACGACCTCAACTAAATGCTCGTTATCTTCTTTGCCATGCCATTCTTTAATGTAGCTACCATCTTTATAACCATGATCTTGGCGGAAAAAATTAAGCGTATTTTTACCTACATAGCCTCGATATAAATCATCAATATCCATACCTATTTGCGCCATACATCCAGCGAAGGCTGCGGCGTTAAAGGTTTTCTCAGCGACGGCTGACGCGGCGAGAATTTCTAACGTTTGTTTGAAATCATCAGCTTGTTGCGGTGCACTTAACTGTTGTTCCAACTGCTTAGCAAGATCTAAATAACTGGTCTCACCATCAATGCGTAACGATAAACCGAAGTGAAAAATATCAACCAATTCTAAAATAACTTGCTCGGTATCTGGAGTTTGCTTTTTCCACCATTTCCAACCGTAATGATCAAGCATTTCAGCGCATTCAACCCAAATAGCGCGATACCATTCAAAGCCTTGGCTAAACCATTGATCATGAACTTTGGTGTTCATGGCATTTTGCATTTCTAGCATCACCACTAGTTTATTTAAATTGGCAGACATATCTCTTCCAGTTACTATTTTTTAATTGTAGTTAATAATACAGATAAATACTCTTCGATGAAATCGATTCTACGTGCTGATTGTGGTTAATACGCAGAGGTCGCTAACACAAATATTGCCAATATAGCTAAGGGCATTTCATTACGCGGCACCCGAGGGTATTTTGCTAACTGAAAACTGACGGCTACCTGCCTGTAGTAAATTCTTGCCATGAATTAATCAGATCAACAAAATCTTCAAAACCACAGCCACTACTTAAACCATTTTCCTCGAGCATAAGCTCATCATCTTGATAAGCAAATAAATCTTCAGAGTCTTGGTGCAAGGCATGGGCTTCAAAAATGGCTTCATCTTTATTTAAGATCAAATCAATTTCTTGGCCCTGTAGCGTTAACGGCTCAAAACTACTTGATACTGAGGCTATTAAAGCTTGTACCATAGCAATTTTGTCTTTGCCGATCTCTTCATTTAACCAACGGCCAATAACCGCATGTTCACTGCTAATTTTAATCCGCAGGCCACTTATTGGATCGCGTATAAATTGGTATTCCATAACTTTACCTAAATACAACTAATGATCGGGATTATACCCTAGTCAGTGCTGAATAAATAAAGCCAGTGACAAAAATAGCGCTAAAAAGCGCTATTCTTTGAAGTGATACAGCTACCGATAAGATCTAAACCGCGCGGCATCAATGATTGCCCAAATATAGACGATCGGCAGTAATATAAAACCAATCGCAACATAAATAAGCGCGCCACTAATAACCCACGCTAGGAAGAAACCAATTGCCGCCATGATCCGGCCTTGAACTAACTGCCCTAAACCTGGGAAAAATATATTACAAATCGCTGCGATAACATTACCGCCTGAACCTTGCTCTGCCATGTTAACCTCAATTATTAATTTAATTTTATTCTTATCTACTTACATTCTTCATGCCAATTATTTAATTATTAAAAATCAATATGTTAAAATCAACGATAATACGAAGAACTAGCTAAAATCGTGATTTTTACTAAATATAAGTCAAATTGGCGATATCACTTCACACCATTGATCTAGCTTAGCTAAAAAATGACTATAAATGAATCATTAAGTTTTTAAAGCCTTTAGACTATGTATTAAATTAACTGGTTATAAAAACAGTATTTTATTTAGCCTAACAAAAACACCTGTTATACTGCTTTTAATATTGATTGAAAAGGCGTGATGATGGACGTTTCAGAATTACTCGACGGTTTAAATGATAAACAACGGGATGCAGTTGCAGCCCCACTCCAAAATATGCTGGTGCTTGCTGGCGCAGGCTCTGGGAAAACTCGAGTACTCGTTCATCGTATCGCATGGTTAATGCAGGTTGAGCAAGCCTCCGCTTATAGTATTTTTGCAGTAACCTTTACCAATAAAGCAGCTAAAGAAATGCGCACGCGCGTTGAACAAGCCCTTCAAGCACCAGTAGGTGGTATGTGGATTGGTACTTTCCATGGCTTATCACACCGTATATTGCGCGCCCACCATCGCGAAGCAAACTTACCAGAAGCGTTTCAAATTTTAGACTCTGATGATCAACTTAGAATGATCAAACGCTTATTAAAAGCCATGAATATTGATGACAAAAAATGGCCTGCAAAACAGTTTGGCTGGTATATCAGCGCCAAGAAAGATGAAGGTCTGCGCCCCAAAGATATCCAAGCTTACGACATCAACGAACAAATGATGCTTAAAGTTTACACCGCTTATCAAGAAGCATGTGATCGAGCAGGATTAGTTGATTTTGCCGAAATCTTATTACGTAGTTTTGAAGTACTAAAAAATAATCCAACCTTACTACGTCACTACCAGCAACGTTTTGCCCATATGCTAGTAGACGAGTTTCAAGATACCAACACCATTCAATATGCATGGCTTAAATTATTAGCCGGCGATACCAACAGCATCATGATCGTAGGTGATGATGACCAAAGTATTTACGGTTGGCGTGGTGCTAAAATTGAAAACATTAAGCGCTTTTTGACCGATTTTAAAGCCGAAACTATTCGCCTTGAACAAAACTATCGCTCTACTGCCACTATTCTAAAAGCGTCTAATGCACTTATTCAAAATAACTCAGACCGAATGGGTAAAAGCCTCTGGACTGATGGCAATGATGGTGAACCTATTTCTGTTTATGCCGCTTTTAACGAATTAGACGAAGCGCGCTTTGTAAGCAGCAAATTACGCAGCTGGTTAAACGCTGGTAATGCCCTACAAGATGCGGCGATTTTATATCGTAGTAACGCGCAATCGCGGGTACTTGAAGAAGCCATGTTACAAGAAGGCTTGAAGTACCGCATTTACGGCGGTATGCGCTTCTTTGAACGTCAGGAAATTAAAGATGCGCTGGCATATTTACGGCTCGTAGGTAATCGTCAGGATGATGCTGCATTTGAGCGAGTGATTAACACTCCTGCTCGTGGCATTGGCGATAAAACCTTAAGCCATATTCGCGATTGTGCGCGTAGCGAATCATTGCCATTATGGTACGCCGCCAAAGCCATCGTAGAACAACAACATTTATCAGGACGTGCGGCGACGGTTGTTACTAAGTTTGTTGAACTGGTAGAACATATTGAAGATAAAATTGGTGATCTCACTTTAGAAGAGCAAGCGAAATACGCTATTCAAACATCTGGTTTAATGGCGATGTATCAAGCAGAAAAAGGCGAAAAGGGCCGCGCCCGGGTAGAAAACTTAGAAGAGCTGATCAGCGCCTGTGGCCAATACGAACTCCCGGAAGATGAAGAGTTTAGCTCACCACTGCAAGGATTCTTGGCTTATACCTCACTGGAATCCGGTGATGGTCAAGCTGAAGAACATGAAGATGCAGTGCAAATGATGACGTTGCACTCAGCGAAAGGCTTAGAGTTTCCACTCGTATTTATGGTTGGTGTTGAAGAAGGCATGTTCCCATCTCAACAAAGTAATGAAGAATCAGGTCGGTTAGAAGAAGAGCGTCGTCTTTGTTATGTCGGCATGACTCGCGCCATGGAAAAACTCTATATTAGCCATGCCGAGAGCCGCCGTCTTTATGGTCAAGAAAAGTACCACAGTCCATCACGCTTTTTACGTGAAATGCCTGAAGATTGTATTGAAGAAATTCGTATTAAAACTCAAGTATCGCGACCACCCGCAGCAGGACGATTTAGCTCATCAGTAAGTCATGCCGTATTTGAAGAAAGTGGCTTTAGCTTAGGACAACACGTATTACATGCAAAATTTGGTATGGGAACGGTTATTAATTACGAAGGCAGTGGCGCTCAATCTCGCGTACAAGTGAATTTTGATGACTTTGGTAGTAAGTGGTTAGTAACTGTTTATGCACGACTACAAGCCATTTAACTCGTTAATAAGTAATATCCTACCGCAAATTGCCTATGCTAAACATAGGCAATTGCTACTCATTACTGGCGAACAAAACTGGTGTTATCAACAGGCTAATGAGTTACTCAAGCAACTTTGCCATCCGCTTGTTAAGGTATTATCAACTAGTGGCGAACTCACTGACAGTAGCTGGCCTGAACATACTCATCAAATTCTTGGCCAAGAATTTCAGCATGTTATTTATGACGGTTTTAGTGGCTTAGTGCCAGACAAATTTGCTGCTCTTAGTGGCACTGTTCAGGCTGGCGGTTTATTTATTGTATTGTTGCCAGAACTTGATGATTTACACTATTGGTGTGACCCAGCACTGACCGCCTTTCAATCATTTGCTCAACAACAACAGCAGAGTTATTTTAACCAACGCTTTGCACGCTTACTCCAGAGTAATTTGTATCTGCACCTCAGCCAACAATCAGGCTGGCAAACGTTACCAGAAACAAGCCAGCTAGCAGGTAAAATAAACCTAACTGAACAGCAATTTTGCATCGAGCAAATCATTAGAACTGCCAACGGTAGAGCCAATCGCCCTTTATTGATCAGCGCAGATCGTGGCCGCGGAAAATCGGCGGCTTTAGGGCTTGCTGCTGCAACACTTAACGATAAAAAAATACTCATTTGTGCACAGCAGTTTAACGCCCTACACAGCTGTTTTAAACACTTTGCCGCAGCACGAGGATTAAGCTATCAAACTCGGGATAAACAACTCGCCAACTTGCATTATATTGCACCCGATCAATTACTAAATGAACTACCTGACTGTGATGTATTGTTGGTTGATGAAGCTGCTGCGATCCCAGTACCATTATTAATTAAAATGCTCACGCATTATCCCCGCATTATATTTGCCAGCACTATGGTAGGTTATGAAGGGAATGGCCGCGGGTATACTTTAAAATTCAAACGTTACCTAGAGCAACATTATAAAAATATGCATAGTGTTACTCTAGAGCAACCAATTCGCTTCGCAGCGAATGATCCGCTAGAACAGCATATTTGTAATTTGTTAGCACTTGACGCCGATTATCAAGATATTACGCTAGACACCAGCGCTCTGCTCTATTCTGAACTGACTCCCCAACACCTTGCTGAAAATGAAGCACTACTGCGTCAAGTCATTGGGCTATTAGCATTAGCGCATTATCAAACTAGCGTGAATGACTTGCGCCACTTACTCGACGCGACAGAGCAACGCATCTTTGTATGTCAGCAACAAGGCGTTATTATTGCAGTATGCCTAATTGCGATTGAAGGCGGTTTAACCGCAGACTTGAGTCAACAGGTTGTTAGTGGTCAACGTCGCCCACAGGGGCATTTGATGGCGCAAACATTAGCACAGTTAAGTGCTAATGCTGACGTACTAACAAGGTTGTGTGCTCGTGTTGTGCGCATTGCTGTAGCTCCATCACAGCATAGTAAATGTATTGGTTCACAACTTATTACTCATTGTGAACAGCAACTAGCATCAAGCTGTGACTGGTTTGGAGCCAGTTTTGGCGCTAATGCGAGCCTACTCAAGTTTTGGCAAATGGCGGGGTTTAGTTTAGTTAAACTAGGCTTTATGCAAGATAAAGCGACTGCAGAACATGCAGCTCTTGTGGCTAAAAGTTTAACTGATCGCAGCTCGCTAATTAAAAATCTGAAAACTGATTTTCAATCAGACTTTGCATTGCAACTACTTGATCATTTCAATCAGTTAGATCAACAATTAGTCGAACAAGTACTGCGTGACTGTGCTCAACATAACGCTGATAACATCCAAGATACACGTCTAGCTGCATTACTAACAACAGATTACCAAATTTTTACCATCAAACCTTTATTGTGGCGGACACTTTGGTGCACACCAAGCAGCTTATCTAATTGCGATGAAAATACCAAATGTCTTTTTATTAGACTAATATTACAAAACTGGTCATCACAAAAGGCACAAATAGTTTTACAGATCCGTGGTAAGAAATCACTCGATAAACTATTCAAACAGGCTGTTACTAATTGGTATGAACAATACTTACTTAAAAAATTACCTTAGCGTTCTTTTCTTCTTTTCATTTTCACATAGCAATTTCGCCTATGCCGAGAACAAGCCAGCGATAAAATTAGGCATGTCTACCGCGTTAACAGGACCTGCCAAACAAATTGGTGAACAACTTTACCTAGGTAGTAATATCTATTTTAACAAGCTAAATAAAAACGGAGGTATCAACGGAGCACACGTAGAATTAATAGTCGCCGACGATGGCTATGAACCAAAACGCGCAGTAAGTAATACTCGTCACTTTATTTATCAAGACAAAGTAGATGCGCTATTCGGTGCAATGGGAACTCCAACAAGCTTTGCTGTTTTACCAATCCTTGAACAACTGCAAATTCCATATTTAATGCCTTACAGCGGCGCTAAATTTTTGCATTATCAGCCAACAATTAATGTATTCAACATAAGAGCTAGCTACGATGATGAAGCTGACGAGCAAATAAAATACCTAGTCGAAGAAAACAATCACACACGTATTGGGTTTTTAATTCAAGCAGATGAATTTGGTCTTGTAGTAGAATCTGGATTGCGAGAATCGCTCGCCAAACACAATCTAAAGCCAGTTAAAGTCGCTCGCTATCAACGAAATAGTAATGATATTAAGGATGCTCTCAAAGCACTAAAAGCCAGCGGTGCTACTGCCATTTGCTTAGTCGGCACATACAAACCATTATCTGAATTTATAAATAGCGCATATGAACAACAGTTTATGCCTGACTACACCAGTATATCTTTTGCCTCAAGCAATGACTTATTTGCTCGCCTAAAATACCCCAGTAAACTTATGGCGACCGAAGTAATTCCTAACCCTAATAAATGTAACGCTTATTGGTGCACTGAATTCTTCAAAGATATGGCTGCAGCGCAAGTTAGTACACCTAGTCGTCTGCACTTTGAAGGCTATCTCAATGCAATGGTGTTTAGCGCCGCAGCACAACGCTGCCCGCAACCACTGCAACATAATTGTTTAATGCAGCGCCTAAATATTATTTTTAGTGAAGATAAACAAATAAACGCGTTATTCGTCAATAAAACTGATAAGAATAAGCATACTGTCTATCGCTCTGTGTTTTAACAAAATAGCTGCGCTTTCTAAATAATGTTCTATTATTAAGCTATATATTTAGGAGGTGAGGACACTATGGACTTAATTAATTTTAGAGTAGGCCAGAAAACAATTTCATTAAAAATTCTCGACATACTTTTAACTGAACGCTTTGAAGATAATTTAACCTCATTACCTAACGACAATAAAAGTTTTATTGGTGTTAAAGACTATATGGAAACCCCCACTCCAATATTTGATCTAGGTATTATTCTCAACAAACAATCAACACAAGATACCAACTTATCATTAGTGAATTTATTTAGTGAGTGGGAACAAAAACAACACGAATGGTTTTTCGCACTTGAAAATAGCATTAACCAAAATCAACCTTTTAACCACAACACTGACATTCAGCAATCTAACTTTGCAAAATGGTACAGCAGCTTTAAAACCGAAAATGAAGATCTTAAAGCAATTATAGAACGATTTAAGATCCCTCATGCACGCTTGTATAGTCGTGCTAATAAGCTAATTGAACTAGTAAAAAAAGGCAATCCAAAGCAAGCTCTTATTGACCTAAATATTGAGCGAAACAGCAATTTTATGCAATTAATTAGACTGTTCGAATCAGCCAAAGAACAAATTATTTTAGATTATAAACCAATCATCATTTTCACAACTAAAGATGGTAGAAACCCACATATAGGACTACTTGTTGATAAAGTCGAGGATAATATCAGTTATAAAAAAGAAGATATCAAGCCTTTAGATAAGCTAACAGATGTAGGTTTTGACATTGACCCGCAGACCAAAAATATGATGCGAGGATTAATAAAACTTGAGCATAAACATAGCGTACTCATAGACCCAAGTGCAATCTTTAGACCTGATCACTTAATGCATCAACATGCTGAAGAAACAGCAGAATATGGGTTGTTTTAGAAGTGCATTTTCTAGATAGCAGTTCCTTTTAAAGGGCGCTAGTTTCTCAAGATTAAAAATGGCGCACACATGTCAAAGGTTAACACTGACGGCTCGAAGCCATTAGCTTTCCTACAGACGTAAAAAAGCCGCTTCATTTCTGAAGCGGCTTTCTCAATTTGGAGCCTAGCAATGTCGTGGTGCCTACAGCGATAAAAAGTCACATAGCAAATGTATAGAGTCGGCATTAGGCGCTTATTCTTTTCCTTTAACCTGATGCCTTTTACCTTTCACCTGCATTTTCACTTTCCTGCAGACAACAAAAAACCCGTCACATCGCTGTAACGGGTTTCTCTTATTTGGAGCCTGGCAATGTCCTACTTTCACATAGCAAATGCTACACTATCATTGGCGCTGTTTCGTTTCACTACTGAGTTCGGCATGGGGTCAGGTGGGTCCAAAACGCTATTGTTACCAAGCAAATTTGGTGTTAATCGCGTTAGCAATTAACTAAAATTTGGAATTCTGATAATAA
>NZ_JACJDS010000040.1:0-47170 GCF_014163635.1 Pseudoalteromonas sp. SR44-8 | reverse complement strand
ATTTTTCGTTATATTAAGTATTTGCAGATAAATCTATAACACGTTGAAATTGACCAAGTGAAACAAGGTGTGAATATATCGCCTCTAGCATCCCTTGTTTTTGCAAAGATAATAAAGACTCATCATCTAGAGATTTTAATAAATCCCTATCAACAGAATAAAGGCCTGAAATTTGCTTTTTTTGACCATCACCTAAATCAAATTTAAAAGAACATTCAGTGAGTAGCCCAAGTTCTACCAGTCGACTAGTGAACTGTGTTGATAACTCCTCTTGTCGAGCAAGTTCTTTTAGTTCAACTTGCTTATAAATCAAATAGTCAGAAGGTTCTCCTACATTGTCAAATAGTGCTTCACCATTCTTTTCTGTATTTAATGCAGCGGTTTCAACAGCAAGAAAAACTTGACCTTCAGGCGTTTTAGCTAGCGTGAATGGGTGTTTTTTAACATGTTGAGGCACGTACATTGCATTGAAATGACCATCGTTGTAAAAAACATTTCGACCCGATTCAAGCCCTAAAATAGCAACCATTTTAAATGGGTTCTCATCGCTTGATTTCATAAAGCATACAGGAAAATTGAGTGCTACTTTTGCAATTTCAATAGGGGTGATAGGAACAACATGCTGATCCTTTATATGTGAAAAATTAGCATCAACTTTTACATACTGCCCTTTGTGTTTTTCCACGTTAAAAACTTCAAATTTATCTGACATTAAACACCTATTAATATATTATTATTTACTTAAAAATAGCACGTATAAGAGGTAATTTAAAGTATGCAAATAGATAGATTAAGTATTAATAACATAAAAAATATACAAGAATTTTTGTGCAATTTAAATGAGCCAATTATAATAACAGATTTATTTTCTAATTGGCCAAGTGTTACACTTGCAAAACAATCACCTTTAGCACTTCTTAGAAGCCTTGTTACTCAAGCATCTACTGAATTAGTGGATACTTTAATTATTGACAAGAAGTATAAAGGCCTAATTGGTTATACTGATAATAAATTTAAAAATTACACTTTCGAAAAACACAATGCACCACTTATTTCTGTACTTAAAAAATTAATAATTAATTTTAATAATCAAGATTCAGATACTATTGCAGTGCAAAGTGCACTAATAAATGAATGTTTACCTGATTTTTGTATTAAGAACTCTGCACCTAAATTTTTAGCTAACGTTCCTCCTCGTATCTGGCTAGGCAATGCTGCTACGGTTCCTGGACATTATGACACTGAACATAATATAGCCCTAAACCTCTGTGGTAAAAGAACTTTTTATTTGTTACCCGCAAATGAAATAAAAAATCTTTACGTAGCACCCATTGATAGAACTGTGGCTGGCCCTGCAATCAGCTTAGTGGATTTTGAAAACCCTGATTTTGAAAAGTATCCAAAGTTTAAAGCCACAAAGGAGAAAGTGTTAACTGCAAGTTTAGAGATCGGTGAAGCTCTCTATATACCTCCACTTTGGTGGCATAATGTAAAAGCCATTGATCCTGTTAATATACTAGTAAATTATTGGTGGGATCCGACATCTACAAAATCGGATTTAGGATTAGAGGCAACAGATAGTTTATTACATAGTATATTAACACTTCGTAATTTGCCTGAATCACAGAGACTTGCTTGGCAAGCTATTTTTTCTCATTATGTATTTGAGAAAACAGATGAATTTAAAAATAAAAGTAATGAATATCACGGTATTCTTTCAAACTCTCATGAAAGTCTAAAGTCAGTTGCAAGTGCATTAAAAGAAAGAATGAAATAGTAAAAATAAAAATGCCGCTATACAGCGGCATTTTTTTACACTCTGTTCAATTAGAATCGGAAGTTTGCACCTAGTACGAATCTACGACCATTTTGGTAGATAGATAGTACACGATCTTCACTAGTGTTGAACTCAACAACTTTTTCATCAGTTAAGTTTATAGCTTCTAATACAACCGAAATATTTTCAGTTACATTATAAGTAGTACTAAAATCTAACTGACCGTAGTCATCATTCCACAATTCTGTACCTGATGAATGAAGTCCTTTGTACCATTTAGTACGATAGTTATACATTGCACGAACAGAAAACATATCATTTTCATAAAATGCAGAAGCGTTTAACATATTTTCTGATGCGCCCATAACTAAACCTGAACCAGGATTTGCTACATCACGTTCGCCATCATTATTTGCATCTGTGTATGTATAGTTAGCAGACACACCAAAACCATTACCTAAATCATACTGAAGTGATGCTTCTAAACCTGTTGTAGTACCACCTTCACCATTTGCAGGACGAGAAACTGTTGCTGTAACCCAGCTAGAAGTTTGCTGATCATAAAAATCTTGTGAAGATGTAGCTGTAGTTTGATAACTTTCAATATCTTTATAGAATAACGTTACAGCGAATAATGACGCATCATCAAAATAGAACTCCCAAGCGGCATCAAACTGATTTGCTATTTGTGGAGCTAGATTAGGATTACCGGCTTGTGCTGTAGGGTTGGTTTCACCTAAATCACCAGGCGCTGTAATTGGTGATATATCAAAGAAGTTAGGACGAGCCATTGTTCTAGCAGCAGAAAGGCGGACAATTTGGTCTTCGGCTAAGTCATATGACAAGTTAAAGTTAGGTAAAATCTCTGTATAGCTGCGAGATTCAGTAACCCATTCTAGTGTCGCAGGTGCTAAATCTGCATTTTCACCTGGATTTTTAACTGTTAATAGACTAAAAGAGTCTGAAGAGTATAAGTAACCTGAAGAGTCTTGATCTGTTCTCGCTACACGAATACCGATATTACCGCGGTAATCATCGCCAGAAAAATCACCTTGTACATAATAAGATGTTTTCTTTTCAACTACCTCAAAGATCTCGCCTAAATTTTTATGTACAGCATAAGATGCATTTGGACCTAAGCCAAGTTCTATCATTTGAGCGCTGTTATGGGTTAATTGTTGAGTGATATCACCGTTAACAACATCGGCACCAACGCTATCAGTACCTACCGCAAGATCACATTTAGCTAAGGTATCACATTGCGAAGACAAAATCTGGGCCATGTAATTAGGGCTTGTACCATCAGTTGCAACACCCCAATGCCAGCTATATGCATTTCTGTCTTGTGTACGTTTTTGATCGCGATATTTCACACCAAATTTAACAGCTGTGAATGCACCTAACTCTACAGGAACATCAAAGTCTACTTGTCCATATGACTCATCATCAGTTGTTGGTTTATTTCCACCCCAAATCCAACCACCATTAAATTTAGAAGGATCAGTACCATCAACCCCAGCATTTACTGTAGGTGTAGAGCCTGTTAGATCGAAGTTATAGTCACCTTGTCCACCATATTCCCATGATGTTTCATTTAAAGTACCACCTTCAGCTGCAGTAGTACCTAACTCAACATTCATAGAGAAAGAATCAGTTGCAAAGTCAACATCTAGGTGAATTGAGTTTGTATCTGTTTTTGAAATACGGTTGATGTGGTTCCAGCGAACATCGGTACCACCAGTGCCTTTTACTGCATTACTGCCTACGTATGTTAAGTCAGCCCCTGCGCCAGGATTCATAAGTAAGAAATTAGAGTTAGTGTTATTAACATCCATTTTCGAATCTAAGATGTTTAATGTTGCGCTAAAATCATCAGAAGGTGCAAACTGAATTGAACTGAAGAAAGTTGTTCTTTCACGATCTTGACGGAAAACAGGAACGCCCATAGTACGTGGAGTATAAGTACCGTCTGCTGAATTTGCATCCCAACCTAGTACTTCAAAACCTTCACGACGAACTGTACGGTCAGATTTTGAACCTGAGATCAAAATACCAAACTTTTCGTCTTCGTTTTTCCAAGAATAAAAGCCTTCAACTAATGGATCATGTTCTTCTGATGATTCTGAGTACTGGCTCTGTAACGTGATATGAGTAGTGCCAGAATCTAAATCGAGTGGTTTACGAGTTCTTAAAATAACAGTACCACCAATTGAACCTTCATCTAAGCGGGCTTCTGGTGATTTGTATACTTCAAGGCTACTTACAAGTGAAGAAGGTAGCATAGTGAAGTTGAAACTACGAGATGGGTTATCAAGTATAAACCAATCTGCTGTACCTACGTTTTGACCATTTAATAAAGTACGGTTTTTAGTCGGATCTGAACCACGAACAGTAATTTTTTCACCTTCACCAAACTCACGGCTAACACCAACACCTGTAATACGTGAAAGTGATTCAGCAACGTTTTTATCTGGGAATTTACCAATATCTTCTGCAGTAATGGAGTCGACAACAGCATTTGCAAAACGCTTATTGTTAATATCAGCTTTAGCTGAAGCGCGAATACCACGTACCTCAATGACTTCTACGTCTTCTTGAACTTTTACTTCATCAGCTGCGAATGCAGCACCAGTGAATCCGGCACTCATTACAAGACCGATATTTACTGCTAATAAGCTTTTTTTAAAATTTTTAGCTAACACAGGATTCCCCTTGAATCATTTTGTTGGTTTTATTTATCACTTCTGCCCAGTGATGATGACAGCGTTGTCATCTAGTAACAAACCATACACTCTAAATTACATTTGTGCTACATCTTTTTAGCCGTTTTGTGCAAAAAAATAGCTATAAAAATACTAACCAATTGAATATTAATAGATTAAAAAAATAGAGTTTATAAATTGTTACAGTTTTACGGCGGGAATATAGCATGGTTAAGTTCAAAAAGAGAAAACCAAATGCACTGTTTTAGGTAATTTTATGATTTTAGATAAGTCTTAGTGTAAAAAAAACGTTCCACTTCAACTATACAGAAATGACATTTCGCTTATTTGCTGATAAAGATATAACTTTAGCTGGATGAACAAAAACACATCTTTTCACATTAATATTGCAGAAAAATTAGGGCAAATAATTTATCAAGGGGAATTTATTAATAGTTATCAATATCAATGACAGCGTTGTCATTTTGTATTTTAAAGAGTTACGCTATTAATGTCTACCTTTATTTTCCCCCATAGCCTACCCTTTTCATTGAAAATTTTAGAGAGCTATAGGAACCGTGAAAATTACTCATATAATTGTTCTATATGGATAATTTTTAATGTAGTTAGTGAAGTTTTTTAAACCACTAAGATGCTCATGTTTTTAATAAAGTAGGCATAAGTAGCCACATTTCAACAAACAACTAGTTAACTCACACTATTTGTGAGGCTTGTTATTTAGTGAAGATAAGTCACTTACAGATAGATCACATTACGCTCCAAACTTAATAATTTCCGGGCGTTATATAATAACAATCGACTTAAATATTTAACCATTCTAGCGAAGCTATAAATGGTCAGTAACTTAACACGATTGTATAACTGTTGTTTTCGATAAAAATAAATAAGCGAAAATAATAAAGATCTTGCAAGTGCGATACAGATAAATTTAGAAGAGAAAAAAAAATGCAGGCTTTATAGCCTGCATTTTAAAGTTTGGGTCGATTGGGGTCGTTACGGAGCCCAATAAACTTCAATATTTATTGTTGGGTGATTTAAAACTGCACGTAGTGGCATGTCGTTTTCATCTCCACCGGCTTTTGCTGCTTTATATACAGCAAGCTTTTCTTCTCCACTGATCAGTAACTTAACCACTTTAGACTGCGCAATCGCTGCTAAAGTTAACGTCATACGTTCGGTAATATTCCCTGTTACTTCACTTTCAATAGCATTAATTGCACATACCAATTGTGATGTTTCAAGCCCTTGCTGTAAACCGCCCGCATGTGGAAATAATGAAGCGGTATGACCATCCGGTCCCATGCCTAATATAGTAACATCAAATGGACGTTTCAGTTGTTGGTACGCAGCTTCACATTCTGCACTACCCTGTTGCGCAGTCTCGGCATTATTTTTCATAGTAATGAAGTTAGCTGCCGCGCCATGATTTTGTAATAACGTGCTCTTAATAAACGCTTCATTACTTTTTTCATGTGCTACATCAACCCAACGTTCATCAACCATAGCAACATCTATCTTTGCCCAATCTAATGCTAGATTAGATAAGTGCTTATAAGCGGGTGCAGGTGATGAACCACCTGATACCATCAGTACGGCACGGCCATCAGCTTCAATACCGCTGACTAAACTTTGTTCAAGTGTTGTAGATAACTCAGCGGTTAATGCATCTTTTGAATCAAAAAATTTCTCTACGATGGTTGCCATTGTTATGCCTTATCGCCAGTGTTAAACCAAACATGGTTATTTTCAGCTAATAGTTCATCAGCATCATCAGGCCCCCAGCTACCAGCACGGTATAAAGCAGGCTTACCTTTTTCTTGCCAGCGCTCGATAATTGGGTCAATCCATTTCCAAGCTTGACGTACTTCATCACGGTGAATAAACAGGGATGGATTATTTGCAGCCGCATCTAACATCAAGCGCTTGTAAGCATCTGAATGGAAACCATTGCTATAAGCTTGCGATAGTTCAATGTTCATGGTTACCGGCTCTAATTGCATCTCTAAATTATCAAGACGCTTTGACATCAAGGTTAATTGAATTGTCTCTTCAGGCTGAAGGCGGATAACCAAACGGTTTGGTTCAATATTGCCAACATTATCACCGTAAACATTGTGTGATACTTTTTTGTATTCAACGACAATTTCGGCACAACGTTTTGCCATACGTTTACCTGTACGAAGGTAAAATGGCACGCCCGCCCAACGCCAGTTATCAATATGAGCACGAATAGCAACAAATGTTTCTGTTTTACTTGAACCTTCATTTAACTCTTCTAAGTAACCTGGGACAATTTTGCCATCCAAATCACCGGGTACATATTGACCACGAATGATGTTGTCATCTACATCCGTTGCAACAAGTGGGCGCAATGATTCTAATACTTTCAGCTTTTCGGTGCGAATGCTGTTTGCATTAAGTTTATTTGGTGATTCCATCGCGACTAAACATAACAATTGTAATAAATGGTTTTGCACCATGTCACGTAAAGCGCCGGCTTTATCATAAAAACCAGCACGGCTTTCAAGGCCAACAGTTTCAGATAAACTGATTTGAATATTATCGATTGATTTAGCATCCCACATATTTTCAAATAATGAATTTGAAAAACGCAGTGCCATTAAGTTTTGTACCGTTTCTTTACCTAAGTAATGATCAATACGGAAGATTTGCTCTTCGCTAAAATATTCAGCAATTTTTGCATTGATCTCTTCTGCTGAATTACCGCAATAACCAATTGGTTTTTCAACAACGACACGTGATGTAGCAGTGATCAGACCTTTGCTAGACAGTATTTCACAGCAGCTACCATATACCGCAGGTGGAAGTGATAAATAGAACACCCGAGATTTGTCTGCATCATGCTCATCTAGTATTGTTTTTAATTTATCCCAATCATCGTCTGCTTCGGTTACATTCGTGACTACTGGCACCAAGCACGCTGAAAAAGCTTTCCAATCTTTGGCATTAAACTCACCTTTACCTAAAAATTCTTTTAGTGCTTGATGAGCTGTTTCTATGTATTCCGCACGTTTACTTTCTTCACGAACCGTCGGTAAAATACGCGAACCTTGTGGAAGGTTGCCTTCTTGATATGCGCGATACATTGCAGGTAATAATTTGCGTAATGCAAGATCACCACCGCCCCCAAAAATTACAATATCAAAAGGATTTAGCATAATTTACTCTCTACGTTTGCTATGCCCCGTTGTCGACTATCCACTATTGATAGTGCGGGCATACATTCTTGTTGTTTAGTTGATGTCAGCTTTTTGGCATCGTACTCGAGAAAAAGCCTGTTGAATTCGCTTGTTTTATCGCTGAATATTGATTCAGCTGTATTCATTTCAAACTGGTAATTAAATGAGTCTTAGGGGCTCTGTATATCCTCTCACAAATATACAGGCCCTAAGAACTCCAGCGCTACCCGTTCAAAGGTATTTGGTTGCACAGCAGATGTGTATCTGCTGTACGAATTTTTTATTGCGCTCGACTTTGTTTATAATAGCTCATTAAGCCATTTGTCGAACTATCATGTGGATGGTTTATATTATCATCCAGTAACTCAGCTTCAATTTTTGAGGCTAAGCCTTTACCGAGCTCAACACCCCATTGATCGAAAGAACAGATCTCTAAAATGATGCCTTGGCAGAAAATTTTATGCTCATATAAGGCAATTAAGCGACCAACCGTTTTTGCATCAACCGTATCTAACAGCATTGATGTTGTAGGACGGTTACCACGGTGGATTTTATGATCAATTAGCGCGGCTATTTCAGCCTCTGATTTACCTTTTGCGGTTAAATCAGCGCGAACTTGCTCTGCATCAACCCCCATCATCATCGCTTCTGTTTGTGCAAAAAAGTTCGATAATAAAATATCGTGATGCTGACCAATATTAACCTGAGGTTTAATAGAGGCAATAAAATCAGCCGGTACAATCACATTGCCTTGGTGCAAACACTGATAAAAAGCATGTTGACCATTAATTCCGGTCATACCCCAAATAATTGGCACTGTAGTATACGGTACGGTATTACCCGCAAAATTAACGTGCTTACCATTACTTTCCATTTCACCTTGCTGCAAATAAGCTGGCAACATGTGTAATGCTTGATCGTAAGGTAAAATAACCTGTGAGTCGAAACCTAAAAAGCTGGTATTCCATACGCTCAACAAAGCCATTAACAATGGTACATTTTCTGCAAATTCGGCCGTTTTAAAGTGTTCATCAACTTCAAAAGCGCCTTCAAGAATCGCTTCAAATGCATCAAAACCTAAATACAATGCAATTGGTAAGCCTATCGCACTCCATAATGAAAAGCGACCACCTACCCAATCCCACATTGTGAATACGTTTTCATCAGCAATACCAAACGCTGCCGTTTTTTCTAAATTAGTGCTCACTGCTACAAAGTGCTTAGCAATGGCTTGCTTGTCATCGGCTGACTCTAAAAACCATGCAACGGCGGTTTTTGCATTGGTCATGGTTTCAGATGTAGTAAAGGTTTTTGACGAAATCACAAACAAAGTTGTTTCAGGATCGATGTCTTTCAATACTGACGCAATTTGTACGCCATCAACATTTGAAACGTAATGTACTTTTAATGAGTCATTTGCACAGCTTTTCAGTGCTTCCGTGGCCATTTGTGGGCCTAAGTTTGAACCACCAACACCAATGCTCACAACATCTTTCACGGCTTTACCGGTATAACCTAACCATTGCCCGCTACGTACTTTTTCAACGAACAACTTAATTTTTTGTAATTCAGCGTTAACCACCGAACTTACATTCTCGCCATCTACAACTAATGATGATGCACTACGGTTACGAAGTGCAGTATGAAGCACGGCTCTATCTTCGGTGATATTAATTTTTTCACCGCTGAACATTTTATCTCGCCAATTAGCGATATCGCATTCTTGTGCTAAAGACAGTAACTGTGTCATCACACTGTTATCAATCAATTGTTTTGAATAATCAAATAAAACACCTGGGATCTGAGTCGAAAATTGCTCGAATCGCGTGCTGTTATTGGCAAATAAATCTTTAAGATGAACTTCCTTCATCTTATTTGCACTTACTTGTAATGCTTGCCAACTAGCTAACTGTGAACGACAACTCATTTTTAACATCCCCTTAAACTTGCAACAAACTGATTAATAACTATCTTTAGATTAAAAAAGTGTACTAATAGCGTATTAACTTACAAATAAATTTAACGATAAGTTAGAATGACAACGCTATCAACAAGCTAATTTTATATTTTACAATCGAGATAATAACGTACTTTTACTCATTTGACACCGGTATCATAAAAATTATCTCAATTATTTTACTGCTAATTTTACTGAACATTAGATACACTACCTGGTCTTGATGAAGAAATAATGAATAACACGTTTGTTAAGTCTACTTAGGTGTATTCTTATCAGGACCATGACAACACTAAAACAATAACCTAAAAGTAACTCTATGAAAGTAACTATAAATGATGTAGCGAGGCTCGCCGGGGTTTCGATGAAAACGGTTTCACGGGTAATAAATAAAGAACCATCTGTTCGTAAAAAAACTTACGATACAGTCATGGATGCTGTAAAAGAGCTGAACTATCAGCCAAATCTTGCAGCACGAAACCTAGCTGGCACGTCATCATTTACGGTAGGCTTAGTTTATGACAATCCTAATGCGTATTATGTGATTGATATGCAAAATGGTGTGCTTTCTCGTTGTAAAGACGAAGGCTATGAATTGGTGATCCATCCATGCACTTATACAGATGCAAACATGAAAGATGAATTTATTACCATGATAAAGCGCTCTCGCTTAGCTGGGCTTGTGCTTACACCGCCATTGTCAGAGCAAAGTAGTATCACCAATTTACTCGATGAGTTAAATATTCATTACGTTAGGGTGTTATCTGGGCGACCATCTGATGATGATCAAGACACCTGTATTTATGTTAACGATTATAAAGCCGCGTATGAGATCACCACTCATCTCTTAACTCATGGCCATGAAAATATTGGCTTTATTTGTGGTGATAAAGAACATAAATCAACGTCTGAACGCCTTGAAGGTTATAAAGCAGCGCTGGCAGATCATCATAAAGAATTTGATAAACGCTTTGTTTACGATGGTAAATATTCGTTTGAATCGGGTGTTGAAGGTGCAAAGCACTTGTTAGCCGAGAATAACACCTTGGCTATAACCGCTATATTAGGTGGCAACGATGAAATGGCCGCTGGCGCCCTATTTGCATCACGCTTAATGGGTATTGCTATTCCTGAACAGTTATCTATTACTGGCTTTGAGGATTCTCCTTTCTCTCGCCAGACATGGCCAAAGTTAACTACCGCTCATCAAGCAAACGATGTTATCTCTCAACATGCAGCACGGTTATTATTTACCAAAACTCGCGGTGCTCGTAACCAAGATAAAGACATCATCACATCATTTACACCGTCAATTGTGATCCGTGAAAGTTCAGGTCCTAAACAGTAGCTACAGCCTTCACAGATAATAAATAAGGCGCTATAAGCGCCTTATTTATTATCTGTCAATTGCCAGTCTTCTGCCCTGTTATTATAACAGCGCCATTCCACCGCTGAGATTATACACGTCAGTAAAGCCAAGCTGAGATAAGTTAGTTGCCGCTTGTTTTGAACGATTACCACTGCGACAAAGTAAAATATATTTACCCTGTGGGTTCAATTGCCTGTCCACTAATGCATTTGCCATTCTACTTAGCGGAATATTCATCACTCGCGCAGGGCTAACTGCAAATAACTGAGGAATATTGTTTGCCCCATGTTCATATGGTTCACGGGTATCAATTAAATATACATCGCTTGCAGTTAACATATCTTTTGCTTGCACGGCGTTCAGTTCGTAAGCTCTACTGTATTTTAAACTGTCAGCATAACCACACAAAGTTGCAAATTTACATAAATTGTCTTCATCGCTGCGCTGCTTGTTGTTAGCAAATTCAGTATCACTTAGTTCATTGTTCAATAATGAATGCAATAACGGCGTTTGCTGCTGTTGAACTTGCCAATTAATAGCAAAACATTGCTGGTAGTCATGACCAGAACAAATAACTGTCGACTCTGCTAAGCATGTTGATAGTTGACGTAATGAGTGTGCCATAGCTAACGCATCCCCACCGTCAATTGCAGTATTACCAAGCCCAGCAGGCAGCAGCAAATCACCGCAAAAGCAAAATAGCACTTGTTGAGAGTTGTTACACCGCAATAAATAACTAACACTATCTTGGCTGTGCCCGGGTGTTGCTAAGCGCTCAATGGTGCATTCAGGTAATGCAATACTCGTTTGCTGCACTGGCCACCCCAATTCATGCTCGTCTTGCAAACTGAATTTTAAGGCCTGAGCCAACAATGTAGTCGCACAGCATCGCTCTTGATGGGCATGTGTGTCTAAAATGGCTGCTACCGTTAAATTTTGTGTGTGTACTATTTTTTCAAGCCGCGGGATAAGCTCAATAATTGGGTCAATGATCACTGCTTGTTTATCTTGACTGACATACAACCAACAACACGCACCTTGATGTCTAAATTGTGTTAACCCTAATGCACACGCTTCTTGCTGTGGTGATGACGAATCTGAAACCACCAAACAATTAGCTTGTAATATTGGTTTAAGTGAACGAATACGCGCACAGGCAGTGGTTATTTCAGCCTGTGTTGTCGCCGGTCCAAATGATAAACGTATTGCATTTTCACTACGCCAATCACTCACGCCCATGGCATCTAACACAAAACTACGATTTGCGCCTGAGCTACAGGCTGAGCCACCACTGATACGAATACCTGCCGCATCGAACAAATCCATCACTTCTTTACTACTGAGTTCATCAACAGCAAAATTTAACGTTGTTGGTACTGACAATGCAAAAGTATGATTAAAGGTTATATTACCAAAGGTATCTACTAAAGCCTGATGTAATTGTTCACGATAGCCGTTTAACACATCGATTGATTTAAACGTATCGTTTGTTTTATCCAGCAATAAACAAAACAGTTTGTTAAGACCTGCTATACCTGGCAGGTTTTCAGTACCGGAGCGCATGCCACTTTCTTGACCACCACCGGCAATAAATGGCGTATAAGCACTGCCTTGACGAATATACAACACGCCTATACCTTTCGGCGCGTAAAGTTTATGGCCTGAAAATGGCGCGTAGTCAATCGTTGTATCACTAAGGGCCAATGCGGTTTTCCCTAGCGCTTGTACGCAATCCACCATCCACGCAACTTCCGTGTTATGTGCTCGTATTACCTTTTCAATCGCTTTTAAATCTTGATAAACACCGGTTTCATTGTTAACCGACATGGTACAAATCATCAGTGCATCACCAGCGTGTTGAGCAATAAAATCTAAATCTAAAAGGCCATCACTCGATACCGGGATCGCAAGCACGGTTGCGTTTATACCCAATACGGCATTCCAATGTATTAATGTATTAGGTACTGCTTTATGTTCAGTCGCGCCATACAGTAATACTGGATTTGGTTTAGCATGATCTTTAGCTGCTATGAGCGTAGACACGACAGCTGTTTGAATTCCTTCGGTAGCCCCAGAAGTGAATAAAATATCCCCCTGCTGTGCACCTATCACATCACGTGCTTTTTGACGTGTTTGCTCTAATAAGTGTTTAGCTTGAATACCGGTAATGTGTGAAGAAGAAGGGTTACCAAAGCAGATTTGCATAGTATGCGAAACAACCTCTGCAATACAAGGTAGCACCGGTGTTGTTGCGTTTGCATCAAGGTAAATTTGTGACGATGAGTCAGTAGGTAATATTAAATCAGACATTAAAAAACGCACCATATTACTAAAAGATATATCTTATAACCCATTCTACATAAAATTAATGGGCCGCGTAAGAATCAATTAGTCTCTCAGGTGCGTTTTCTATACCATTTGATACTATACCCAAAATACCTAAATCTTCAGGTGATTTAGGTATAAAGCTAATTAACCAAAGTTCGTGTTAGCTATGCTCAATCAGTTGTTCTTCTTGTTTCGTTGACCAAGCATTGAGTAAGGCTTTTACCAATGACGCTAGTGGAATTGCAAAAAACACGCCCCAAAAACCCCATAAGCCACCAAAAAACAGTACCGCAACAATAATAAATACCGGGTTCAGATCAACCGCTTCAGAAAATAGTAACGGCACCAGCACATTACCATCTAATGCTTGAATAATGCCGTAGATGATCAGTATGGTCCAAAACTGGGTTTCTAAACCAAATTGAAATAATGCCACGGCCGCAACAGGTATGGTAACAAGTGCCGCACCCACAAAAGGGATCAATACTGATAAACCCACTAATACGCCCAATAGCGCTGCATAGCGTAAATCAAAAATAGTGAACGCGATAAACGATACTGAGCCTACAATCAAAATTTCAAACACCTTACCACGAATATAATTCATGATTTGTTGGTTCATTTCGTGCCATACCTGCAGGATTAAGCGTCTTTGTTTTGGAACGAGTTTTTCTGCACTTCTGATCAACTCCAGCTTATCTTTGAGCATAAAGAACACCAGTAATGGTACTAAAATAAGATAGATCAACCACGCCACTACATCTTTTAATGATGTCAACGAGACCGACAATAGTACTTGGCCAAACTCAATTGCTTTGGCTTCAACGCTGCTGACCACTGATTGTACTTGCTCTGCATTAATCAAACTGGGGTATTGCTCAGGCAAGTGCAGTAGAAAAGATTTTCCCTGTTCTATCATGTGCGGGCTTTCTTGCACTAAATTACTTGCTTGCTGCCACAGTATTGGACCCATGCCGATCACTAAGGTCAGCATCAACCCTGAAAAAATTAACATCACAATAATAGTGGCAGTAAAGCGGTGTAAGCCAAAACGCTCTAAATGCGCAACTGGCCAATCAAGCAGATAAGCAATCACTAAAGCAATCAAAACAGGTACAATAAGTGCACCAAAGAAATAAAACATCGCCATTAAAGCGAGTAATAAAAACAATAGAGTTACTGAATGTGGATCTGAAAACTTCCTTTCGTACCAAATTTTTACATATTCAAACACGATTTAGCTCCACGATTAACAACCCACGTTGTTGATCTAATTTGTACGGATAATGATTTTTTAGCAAAAAGCGCTCCATATCTTGAGTTGGTTGATCCACTAATAATGTAAACTTTATCGGTTGCGCAGTTGCTAACGCTTGGCGTAAAGTCAACTTAAACTGGATAAATTGCTGCGGACATTTGAATCCGCGCAAGTCTTGCTCTAGCATAACCAATTATCTGCCCTATAAAAATGAATAATAATACGGTCTTTGTCAGCGTTGTTAATAACAAATGTAACTTTTTCTTAAAACACGCATCGCAATAGTTTATCCTTATAGCATAGTTAGTAGTAAGGATAAGTTAATGTCTGGCACGCATAATAAAGCGCAACTACCGAGTAATCCAACTCTTAAAGAAATTAACTGGTATAAAAAACAAATAAACTGGGGCGAACTTCCGCCCTTCTATCACCTTGTCGCCTCATCAGTGAGCGAGTCAGAGGGGATATTAGAACATGGTTTTGATAATGCCGTAAAAAAAATAATTGATAGGCGCAATTGGAACCTCGATTTACTCGGAGGTCATGAAGACGCTCTTGGAGAGATATATTGTGAAAACAAGCCAAGAATTGCGCTGCACCAAGTATTTACCGACCGGGGCTTTGAATTATGGGCACTGCCTTATGCAAAAGACGTTACAATAGATAAATACGTAAAAGATAACCGCTTTATAGAGTTTAACGAGTGGGATCCAGTGTCAATGAAAAGTTTGATTCGGATTAATCAATTACATAAGTTTATTGGCTTTTACTTTGAGCGTGGTGACAAAGCAGATAAAGCACTTATTCTTCATGCGCACAAAGTAGTACATAAAATCATTAGTTTTTTACAACGAGAATTGAACGTTGTAAAGCTAGATGGGGTCACAATCAAAGAATTGTATCAATTGTGCGAACGAGATAGCAGAGCATGCAGTGATGAAATTGACATTGCTAAACTCATGCTAGGTGAAGATCATAACAAGGAATAAAATGCAGCTTAAATCAGCCTTTATTACATTACTCACTACACTTTTAACTTTTAGTGTGCTGGTAAGTGAGCCATTAAAGGCACAAACTAATTTTACATTACCCGATCTTGGTACTTCAGCATTGCAAGCTTTGCCTCTAGAAAAAGAGCAAGCAATCGGGAAAGTAATGATGATGCAAATTCGTGGCTCATCACCGGTTGTTAATGATCCTGTGCTTGATGAGTATTTAACAACGATCGGCCACAAGCTGGTTGCTAATGCAAATGATGTTCGCTTTCCGTTTTCATTTTTTTGGATCAACAATCCGGAAATAAACGCATTTGCTTTTTATGGTGGCCATGTTGGGGTACACACCGGTTTAATTGCACAGTCCGATAACGAAAGTCAGTTTGCCTCAGTACTTGGTCACGAAATTGCCCACGTTACCCAGCGCCATCTTGCACGTCGCATGCAACAACAACAAGATAACAGCGCCCTCACTATTGCCGGTATGATTGCCGGTATTTTAGCATCAGTTGTGTCACCAGATGCCGGTATCGCGATTATCTCAGCTAGTCAAACACAAAGCGCATTTAGTCAACTCACTCACAGCCGTTCAGCTGAGCAAGAAGCCGACCGAATTGGTATGCAAACACTCAATAATGCAGGATTTGACCCATACGCATCCAGTGAATTCTTAACCAAACTTGCTGCGCAAATTCGTTATAAATACAAGCCACCGGCCTTTTTACTTACTCACCCATTACCTGAGAGCCGCGTGTCTGATGTGCGCTTGCGTGCACAGCAATTTGAAAAACGCCAACTTCCGGATAGCTTAGAATTTAATCTTGCCAAAAGCCGCGTGATTGCTCGCTACCACCAAACACCAGAAGCAGCTGAAAATTTCTTTAGAAAGCTCATACGTGAAAACAGTTTTTATAACAAAACAGCGCTTAATTATGGCTTGGGTATTAGTTTATTGGATCAAAAAAAGCTCGATGAAGCGGCGCCTATTTTAGACGAACTTTTAAAGTCTGATCCTAAAAATTTATTCTACATTGATACGCATACTGATCTACTGATAGCACAAAAAAAAGCCGCCGAGGCAGTAAAATTTTTAGCCGCATTGCATGAAAATCGTCCTAACAATCAAGTTATTACCTTAAACCTTGCCAATGCAGCACTTGAAGCTGAGCAATACGATGTTGCAGTGCAAATATTAAAATCATTTTTACTCGAAAAACCTGAACATAATTTAGGCATGCAACTTCTTGCAGATGCCTATAAAAAGCAAGATAACTTAGCCGCTTATCATGAAGCAAATGCCGACGTTCTTGCACAATACGGCGCCTACTTAAAAGCCGCTGACGAAGTACAAAAAGCACTCAACTTTGTAGAACCGCAAGAGCTAATTAAACAACAACGTCTCAAAGCATTGTTAACGCAATACCGACAAATGCAAAAAGAGCTCGCAAGGCTTTAAGTCTGGTGCTGCTTGCCCTAAAATAGCCTTACTTTATCTAATTGGATTGTTACTATGTCTGTTACTATTTTTCATAATCCACGTTGTTCAAAATCGCGTGAAACATTAGCTCTACTTGAACAAAAATCGATTCAGCCAGAGATAATCGAATACTTAAAAACTCCACTGAATCATGAGCAAATCAGCATTTTAGTTAAACAGTTAGGGTTTTCTTCAGTTCGTGAACTAATGCGCACTAAAGAAGATATTTACAAAGACCTAGACCTTAAAAATGAGCATGATGAAAACGTACTCATTGCAGCCATGGTTAGCAATCCAAAATTAATTGAGCGCCCTATTGTGGTAAATGACAATAAAGCCGCTCTGGGTCGCCCACCAGAAAACGTACTAAGCGTACTTTAATGAGCGTCACTATTGTTGTGTTGTATCATTCAAGTCACGGCTCTGTTGCAGCCATGGCACATGAGATTGCAGAGTCGATTGAATGCCAAGGCGGTACTGCACTGCTAAGAACCTTTGTAGCAAGAGAACCTCACGATATTGTGATCAGCAAAGATGACTTAATCCAGTGTGATGGGTTAGCATTTGGCACACCTACTCGCTTTGGTATGATGGCCTCACAAGCCAAAGCTTTTTGGGAAACCACCAGCGACTTATGGTTAAAAGGGCAATTAATAGATAAACCAGCCTGTGTATTCTCATCATCAAGTAGCATGCATGGTGGCAATGAAGCAACGTTGCTTAATTTGTCACTGCCGTTATTACACCACGGTATGCTGTTAATGGGTGTGCCGTATGAAGTACCTGAGTTACTTGCCACACAAACCGGTGGCACTCCCTATGGTGCAAGCCATGTTGCTGGTGCACAAAATAGCGCGCAATTAAGTAAAGACGAAATTAAAATTTGCCAAAGCGTTGGCCAACGCTTAGTTAAAATTACGAGAAAATTACAATGACATCGCACAGCGATTTAAACCCACAACTGACGCCGAAAAAGGCTATCACTATCCGTTTTCAACGTATTGCAATAATTGGTTATATTGGCTTGTTACTGCTGATGCCACTTTGGTTGTTTTTATTAGAGCCTAGAGAAGGTCATAGCAATGGATTTATTTTTGTTGTGTATATTCTGCCGCTTTTACTGCCGCTAAAAGGCATCATTCAAGATAAACCTTATACGTATGCGTGGGCAAACTTTATCGTTATGTTTTATTTTATTCACGGTTTTACCCTACTGTGGGTCGCACAAGAACAACTAATATGGGTCGTTTTAGAGCTGCTGTTCGCCAGTATGATGTTTATTGGTTGTACTTATTATGCACGTCACCGCGGTCAAGAGCTGGGACTAAAAATTCAAAAACTAAAAGATGAGTTAGCAACAGAAAAAGCGGCTCATGAATTTAATAAAAAAGACTAAAGTTAATACCAAACGACTTAAATATTTAACCATTCTAGCGAGCTAAATGGTCAGTAACTTAACACGATTGGTATAACAACTAAAAAACGCGCTTAATTAGCGCGTTTTTGTCTACGGTGCATGCAAGAAGCTTAAACAACTTCACTTAACGTTGCCAATGCCACAATACTTGCTAAGCCTAGCTGCCCAACTAAACTGATCAATGAGCAACAACGCAGTACAAATAACCCCCATGGGTGTTTAATATGCGGGTATAAAGCGCAGCGCTTCAAACTCATTGCAAAAAAGAAGCAAACTATAGCTAATATAGTCAAGCAAAGCGTCAACTCACTTTTAATCGCAAGTGTATCATCAAAAAAGAAAAACAACTGTAGCGGCAACAATAAAGTCACGATGGCATGTAAGGCGTGAACTTTTTTGATCCGCGAAAATTGTCCATCCGGCGATAATTCTTTAATACCAAAATCACGCTCTAAGCATTTCACTAACTGACTGGCTTTAACACTCACTGCTAAACGATAACAACTTAAGCCATCACAGTTACGAACACGAAAGTCATAGCCAGACTTCAATAATAGCACCATCAAAGGTTCATTTTTTGCTAGTACCGCATAATGTAAAGCACTGTTACCAAGGGCATCACGTTGTTTTTTATCTTGTTTATCTAATAAGGTTTGTACTAAATTAACAAACCCTTTTTCAACTGCCCACATAAAGGCCGTTTTACCATTTTCATCCGCCAACGTGCCTGTTGCACCTTGCTCTATAAAACGCATCGCCATCGTTTGTTTAGCTGTGTCAAAACGCAAATGCGCCAACAGTGCTTGTTCTAATAGCACCACTGAGTCAACATCTGGTGATACTTGGGTCAATAAGGTGAAATAATCCTTTCCACCAGCAACTTTTTTCGCCGCTAATTCACTTAACGCATTAACGTCATCGATTGAGTCAGGTATAAAGGTGCTAAAACGTTCACGAAAATCAACTTCTTTCCACAGTGCCAAAGCATCTTCAGCACTCATTTTACTGCCCGCATTGAGCGCATACTCGATGATTGTAAAATAGCGTTTTGAGAATAACTGAGATAATAACGTAACGGGTGTTTCTATCGTTGTTTGTGACGCTACAGCTGCATATTTTTCAAGGCGTTGGCAAAGTAATAGCACTAAACTCTCTGGGCTATACTCGTTATCAAAATAGTAATCTTTAGCTGCCGAAATATACTGTTGAGCGGCTTCATCATATTCACAGATATGTTGGAAAAAACACTCTTCAAATGGCTCAAGGGGAGTTAACCAGGTTAAATAATAGATAGGCGGTAGCACAGTGGTACACACGCCATTGTCTTCTTCAGTCGAGCGACAAGCCGGCCATGCTTCTAAAGCGTCTAAAATAAATGCACCGTTTTGCTCAATAAGTCCTTTGACTAATAACGGGTATTCTTTAGGCCAAATAAGTACATTTTCCATTAAAAAAACACAACTCCAGTGTCTATCTTGCTCGGTACAAAGGTCAGTAAAAGAGTTTAACAACTACAAACTGACACTGCGCTTAATATAATTTTAAGTACCCCAGTAAATTAGTGATACCAGTGGGTATGTAAGCGCTTATTCTAGCATACCCAAAACCACACGCTATAGCCAAACCGTGTGATTTTAAAAGAAAATAACAAAGCACCATGCAGTTAACACTGCATGGTGCTTTAGGTTGGAGACTTACTTGGAAATGATTACTTACTGTTAAGCTCAGCTGTCACTTGGTCAAGGCCAACTTCTGAAATTCGTTGAATAACTTCTTTTTGCTTTGCACTGAGTAACGAAATACCTTCAGCGACAATATCATATACTTTCCAGCTACCATCTTTACCTTGGCGAAGCTTAAAGTGTAAGTCAATCGTTGGCGCATTATCTGCAATAATTTGCGTCTTAACCGTGGCAAACTCACCCTCTGCAGCATCGTTACTCTCTTCGAATTTTATTTCTTGCCCGGTATATTTCATTAATGCACTAGCATAGGTAGTGGTTAAGTAATGCTCCACTGCACTTATAAATGCAGTCGCTTGTTGGCGATCGATACCTTTAATGTGCTTACCTAATAATTTATAGGAAACAAATTTAACATCTATATTAGGCATTAAATACTGATCAACAATGTGTGCCATGTCACTTTTACTCGCTGTGCCTTGGCTGTTTATTTTGCCAATTTCACTAAACAGCTGATCGCCTACCTGAGTTAATAACTGATTAGGTGACTGTTGTGTTTGCGCAAACAAGGAAGCACTAAAAACTAGCGCGATTAATAATAAATAACGATCAAGTGAAATCATTGTTGATAAGTCCTAAGTAAATCTTGTAGCGTAATTTACGCTGTTCATAAGAGATTAAAAAGCCTCAAAATAGCACCTTATTAGTGCCAGCACGGCATCAATTGATTTAATCTTTTTATTTCATATTGTTAGCTAAGCTCATGCAATAACACACAGAGTCTGTGAATTTATGCCACTTGAATTAGCCTCCCCCACGCCCTTATTTTGTAAATAACGTTTTCATCTAAAGAGCTTTACCATGTTATTTAAAACATTAACTGTATTGATTTTATTATCTATTTCCATGTTCAGCAGACTATCTTATGGTGCGCCCTATACACTTTCCCCTCATGGCTATGCCATTGATTACATTCAGGGGGAAGGTGATGTTAAAGGCTTAAAATTGGCATACCAATACCATGCTCCGGCACTACAATCATTAATTGAAAATACCCATATTTACTTAGAATCAAGTATTAATATTTGGGAATACGGCGCAGATAATAGCCATCAGACAAATGTTGTCCTTGCAATGTCCCCGGTATTTCAACATCTGATCAGCTCAGTGCGCGGTATTCCTCTGTATTTCGAAGCCGGCATAGGAATTTCATTAGTCAATGACACTCACTTCGCCGGCAAAAATGTGAGTACCCACTACCAGTTTGAAGACCGACTAGGCTTTATTGCTGATTTTGGAAAAACCAAAGCTGCGGTGCGTTATTTACACTATTCAAATGCAGGGTTTAAAAGACCAAACCCAGGTCTTGATTTTATTTCGCTGTCGTTTTCTAGACGTTTTTAACCCTAGAAATCTTTGCTACACTGAGTACTTATAAATGACTCATTAGAGATCACCATGCAAATTTGGCATATACTCATCATCATCTTAGTGTTGGCAATCATTATCGGTAATATTTTGCTGATCAAACACTCAGCAAAAATGGATTTTAAAAAACCAACCGATGAAGATGAACTAAAATCAGAGCAACAAAAAAAGCCCTAACTAAGTTTTGTTAGGGCTTTACATCGTAGGAGATGTTCTTTACTGCAGCTCCTCACGCAGCTCTTTGGTTGCTTTAACCATATTATCAAGAGCTTGTCGCGTTTCTTCCCAACCACGGGTTTTCAAACCACAGTCCGGGTTTACCCATAAACGCGCAACCGGTATTTTTCGTGCGGCTTTATGGATCAACGTTTTCATCCATGCAATATCCGGTACATTCGGAGTGTGAATATCATATACACCTGGACCAATATCATTTGGATAATCAAAATTCTCAAATGCTTCAAGTAGTTCCATGTTAGAACGTGAGGTTTCAATGGTGATCACATCGGCATCCATATCTGCAATCGCGGCAATAATACCGTTAAATTCGGCGTAACACATGTGAGTATGAATTTGTGTTTCATCTTTCACACCGCTTGCTGAGACCCTAAATGCATACGCTGCCCATTCTAAATATGCTTGCCATTGGCTACATTTAAGCGGCATACCTTCACGAAATGCAGGTTCATCAATTTGAATAATATCAATACCGGCATTTTGTAAATCGACCACTTCATCACGTAACGCAAGTGCAATTTGATTAGCGATGGTGGGTTTGTCTAAATCATCACGAATGAATGACCAAAACAGAATAGTTACAGGACCTGTTAGCATGCCTTTCATTTTCTTACTCGTCAGCGACTGTGCGTATTTTGTCCACTGAACCGTCATCGCTTGTTCACGTGATACATCCCCCCAAATTACAGGTGGTTTCACACATCGCGAGCCGTAGCTTTGCACCCAACCAAACTGGGTAAATGCAAAGCCTTCTAGTAGTTCAGCAAAGTATTCAACCATGTCATTGCGCTCCGCTTCGCCGTGCACTAACACATCTAAATCAAGCGCCTCTTGCTCTTCAACAGCGTAGCGAATTTCTGCTTTCATTTGCCTTTGATAATCATCCGCAGATAATTCACCGGCTTTATAATCACGGCGTGCTTGACGGATTACTTGAGTTTGTGGAAATGATCCTATCGTGGTGGTCGGCAGTAGCGGTAAATTAAGTGCTGCATGTTGTTTTTCAATACGTTGAGAAAATGCATGATTACGCTTACCGTCTTTTGCGGTGAGTGCAGTTACACGCTGTTGTACAGCTGTATTATTTACACGAGTAGAGGTTAAGCGTGCTTTAATAGGTGCTGAATAAGCAACGAGCTCACTGCTATCATTGCTTTCAAGCGCGGCTTTTAATAATGACAACTCTTGGCCTTTTTGTTTTGCAAATGCAAGCCATGAACAAAGCTCATCATCGAGCTTTTCTTCTTGCTCTAAATCAACCGGTGTATGCAGTAAAGAACAAGATGGAGCAAGCCATAGATTATCACCGCGCTTTAGCGCAATGTCTTTTATGCTATTAAATACAACCTCTAAATCAGTACGCCAAATATTACGGCCATTTACTACGCCTAATGATAAAACTTGATCTGTACTTAATAATATATCTAGTTTTGCAACATCAACATTTGTTGCAACACAATCAAAATGTACGCCATCAACGGGGTAACCTGCAATATCATCAAAGTAGGCAGTGACTGAGTCAAAATAACTAGCAAGTAACAACTTCACGCCTTGACCTGCAAGTGCACGAAAGCTTGTTTTTAATGCCTCTTGATAATCTTCTGTCAGCTCTAAACCTAATATAGGCTCATCAACCTGTACCCATTCAATCCCTTGCTGCGCTAATTTAGCGAACACGTGTTGATAAACAGCTAATAGTTTTTCAAGTAAGCTAAGTTTATCAAACTCCTCACCTGCACATTTTGCTAAGTAAAGATAAGTGACTGGGCCGACCAATACTACTTTTGCATTGTGCCCCAATGCTTGTGCTTGAGTAACTTGCTCGAATAACTCAGTCCAGGTTAGTTGAAACTGCTGATCATGAGTTAGCTCTGGAACTATGTAATGATAATTAGTATTAAACCACTTTGTCATTTCGCTTGCTGCACATGAACAACCGCTTGGTGCGCGACCACGCCCAATACGAAATAATGTATCAAGATCAATGCTACCATCCGCTTTTTGATGACGCTTGGGCACTGCGCCAATCAATAAAGAGGTAGATAACACATGGTCATACCAAGCAAAGTCACCTACCGGTAATAAATCAATCCCAGCATCTGCTTGAAGAGCCCAATTTTCTGCGCGGATCGTCTTACCTTGTTCAAGCAACTGCGCTTGGCTGATTTTACCAGCCCAGTATGATTCTACTGCAAATTTTAGTTCACGCTTTCTACCTATGCGAGGAAAACCTAAGTTATGTAATTGTGCCATGTTGAAATTCCCTTCCAGCTGTTTAGATAGCTAAAACCATAAACCTATACCTGACATCAAACAATTGATGCTTCCTCAGTTTCAACTTGAGGTAAATTCATGGAAATATTTTTTTGCAAACTCAAAAAACGCAATGATAACGCTGTCAAATATGATGCTATAGTATGTTTGTAAATTTCACGTAAAAAAATGGGGTTTATAGCCATCTAGACGTTGATGCATCTTAATTTAAGGCGTATTATGGCTGTAATCTGAGTTAAACTCACCTTTACCATGAGAATTATTAAAGATGATTGATGTAAAACACTTAAAGACCATCGCAACCTTGAAAGAAACCGGTTCCTTGGTAAATACTGCACGCGAATTATTTTTGACTCAATCCGCTTTGTCTCATCAAATCAAAGATTTAGAAAACAAACTTGATTGCCAACTATTTGAACGTAAAACTCAACCGGTGCGCTTTACCCCACAAGGTATGCTATTACTTGAACTTGCCAGCGAAGTACTCCCGCGTGTTGAAGCAACCAAATGCCGTTTAAAAGAAAGTCTTAATCAACCAATTTCACAATTACGACTTAGTGTTGAATGCCATGCTTGTTTTCATTGGTTATTACCAACAATTAAAGAATTCAATAACTTTTGGCCTGATATCAAAGTTGATTATGAGCGCGGCTTTAGTTATGACGCTATTCCTGATCTGCTCAGTGATGAATTAGATTTAGTACTCACTTCAGACATTCGTGAACCAGATAAACTTGAATACGCACATTTATTTGATTTTAAACTTAAATTAATTGTTGCTCCTGATCATGAACTAGCGAAAAAAGCCTATGTAACGGCACTTGATTTGAAAAACGAGACGATTATTTCGTACCCTATTCCACGAGAGCGTCAGGATATCTTCAAACATTTTATTCAAAATGCACGTTTTGATGGCACCTTGAAAACCGTAGATCAGGGCTTGCTCATTTTTCAGCTTGTCAGTGCCGGAATGGGGGTTGCAGCATTACCGGATTGGTTAGTAACACCATATGAAAGCCAAGGACTCATTAAGTCGATTCCATTAGGCGCGCTGGGATTAACCCGTCCAATGTATTTAGCCATGAAAAAGAATATGAAAGATAACCCAGTGTATCGCCACTTTTTAAATACCTGTAAGTTAAATAACGGTCGATAAAATAGGTTTAACCCAGTAGCATACAGAAAACCCCTTTATGTGTGCTACTGTGATGTTTGAACTGAAAAAAATCCTCGGTGCAATGCTGATGCCATTGCCTCTGTTTGCTCTACTGTGCTTTGTTTGCTTATTAATCGCACTGCGTACCAAGAAAGTCAGCGTATTTATTGGTTTAATCGCAATCACCAGTTTATTGCTGATTAGTACCCCTTTTATTGGTCAAAAAATAATTGCTCCAAATTCACAGTTAAAGTATATTTTTGATACAAGTAAACAGCCGATACTCGATAAAATAGTGGTACTTGGTTGTGATATAAATCCTAACCCAAAACTTAACGCCAATAGCCAACTTGGTAATTGTGCTAAAAGCCGCCTAATCGAAGGTATGCGCTTAGCATATGTGTACCCACAAGCTCAACTTATTGTTTCAGGTGGCGGTTACAATAAAGTGACCAACAGTAGTTTGATGCAACAAACCGCGATAAGTTTAGGTATTGATGCGCAGCGTATTAAACAAAATCCTACGGCTATGGATACCGCCGATGAAGCACGGCTTTTAGCACCTGCTCTAGTTGATTTTAAAGTTGCACTGGTAACTTCGGCAAGTCACATGGCACGAGCAAAAGATCTATTTAATAGCCAAGGCGTTGATGTTATTCCCGCCGCCACTGATTTTTACGATTTCTCAGCGTGGCCTCATCACAAACAATATATTCCGAGTGTTGAAGTATTAAAGGCAGTCACAAGTTATTGGCATGAAGTAATCGGTAGTACGTGGATAAGTGTGCGCCGCTGGATTGATCCAGAAGCGCTTTAACATCTCACTCACTTAAAGTGAAGTAGCTGGCAACTCAAACTGGGTTGTCTATATCAATAAAGGTTACATCAAAGCCATGTTGCTCAGCCAATAACTCACCGAGCGCTTTTATGCCATAGCGTTCGGTGGCGTGATGGCCTGCGGCAAAAAAATCGATCTTTTGCTCACGAGAACTGTGAATGGTCTGCTCTGAAGCCTCGCCTGTTAAATAGGCATCAATCCCCTGGCTAGCAGCCAAATCAATATAACCTTGACCACCTCCAGTACACCAAGCGATGGTCTCAATTAGCTCATCACGTACTAGGCTAACCAAAGGTTCACGAGCGAGCACTGTTGATATTTTTTGTGCAAATTGCTCACCACTCATTGGGATTTTTAAACGCCCTTTGACTGCGACACTATTTGCTACAGGCTCCAAACCATCGAGTATTTCTAAATCAAGTAGCTGTGCTAATTGCGCGTTATTACCGATTGCTGGATGCACATCAAGAGGTAAATGATAGGCAAATAAATTGATATCATGATTAAGTAACGCAGCTATGCGACGCTTTTTCATACCGGTAATAGGTTGCGCTTCACCTTTCCAGAAGTAACCATGATGAACCAATATTGTATCTGCGCCATGTGCAATTGCAGCATCGATTAATGCTTGACTAGCAGTGACACCTGTAACAATTTTTTTAATCTGTTCACGTCCTTCGACTTGTAGCCCATTTGGGCAAAAGTCTTGAATAGAATCAGGTCTTAAAATGGTATTTAGTAATTGGTTAAATTCTCTGCGCTGCATTTTTTTATTCCAGATTAGCGTTAAATTTTGTGCAAATTTTGGCGTTTATAGGGCTAAAATGGAAGGAAAATCGCAAAAAATTGAAAAGTAAGTCAAAAATAGGTATAAATAAATATTCTCAATCTGTGTTTACAACGTATAGGGCCTCTGATGAGCAAACTAGACAAAACAGAAGTATTAAATGCCTTTGAAGCAGCATACCAAGCAGCCAATGGTAAGAAACCTGAAATCACCAGCAAACCTGGTTGGTACAGCATCGACGGCGGCAAAAACTTGCGCCTTGCAGAAGTTGCTGAATTAACAGAGCAGCTAACTTCAGGCGATACGTCTGCACAACCTGCAGCAACAGCACCTGCTAAGAAAACTAAAACTAAATCAGCAGTGCCAGCTAAAGCAGCTGTTAAAAAACCACCATTTACTATAACAACAGCTAATGAAGAAGGTTACACTGCCGAAGAGTTTTGGATTGTGTACCTAGCTAAAAAAGATCACGATTGCCGCTTACCTCGCGGTGTTGTGTAATAACTTTAGACTCATAGCATAAAAAAACCGCTTTTAAGCGGTTTTTTTATGGCCAACAACGTTGAGTTTTGTATTCAACCACCCTGATATATACCCACAGATAACAATAAACACGGTACCAACAAGAACTGGCATAATCAAAAAGTCCCAACTTTGACCACTGACCATAATCAAAATAGGGTTGGCCCCTGCTGCAGGATGTATGGTGTTAGTCAACATCATTACGGTCACAGCTAATCCAGTCGCAATAGCAATACTGATCGGATCCACGCCTATAAAACTAATAAAAGCCAAACCTATCACGGCAGTGATGAAATGCCCTACAATAACATTTTTTGCTTTTGCTAAAGGGCTGTTTGGTACACCAAACACCAGTACCGCAGTTGCGCCAAATGGTGCCATAAGCCATACACCATAATTCCCTAAACTTTCTAAATATGCTAATACCGAAAGTGTCAGTGCTGAAAAGATACCCGCGATAACGGCTTTGTAAAATACATCATTCATTAATATTACTTCCTCCAAAGGTAGACCGACTTGTCTACATTTAGATGATAGACAAGTCGGTCTACTTATGTCAAGCTTACTTTTTGACTAGGAGCAACCATGGATAAACGTACCCAGATAATTAATACCGCACTCAGTGCGTTCTATCAAAGAGGGATCCATGCGGTAGGCATTAATGAAATACTTAAAGAAGCAGGTGTTGCAAAAAAAACGCTTTATAATCATTTTGTCAGTAAAGATGAGTTGATCTGTGCGTGTTTAGAGCTCAGAGATCAGCGCTTTAATCAGTGGTTGTATGAACAATTAGAAAACTGCAATACCCCCTTCGAAGTGGCTGATGCACTTTTTAGCGCACTCTCCGCTTGGATAGACAATAAAGTCTCTGAGCTTGGACCTTTTAATGGCTGTTTTTTTATTAATACCGCAGCGGAGTTTCCACACAGCGAGCACCCTATCGCGATGCTTTGCAAAGCACACAAAGAATCAGTTTTACAGTTATTGTTCGATAAACTCTCACACACAGAACAACTTAAAGGTCAGTTAGAAAAAACCATACAGTTAGCACAATTATTAATGACCTTAAAAGAAGGTATGATCTGTCAGGCTAGAGTGACGCACTCCAGTAATACACTAATGCAAGACCCAGTATTATTACGCCAACTTATACCAATCGTGTTAAGTTACTGACCATTTATAGCGACAGATAAATACAGTGATAACAAGGCGTAAATTTTGACATGTAGTTGCTCTACTTGAAAAAATTATAACGCAGTTAGCGCTTTATTTAGCTCGCTAGAATGGTTAAATATTTAAGTCGATTGGTATTATAGCAAGTAGCATATAAAAAAAGCGGCTGTTCAGCCGCTTTTGATTGGTTATAACACTAATAATTACTTATCTTCAAAGTACAATTTGTCGCGTGCTTTTTTGCCAACTTCATTCATAGTCGCGGCATCAAATAACCGACCGTTGATCATCGTATAATCAACTTTATCTGTATCACGAATATTAGTCAGTGGATTACCATCGATCACCATTAAGTCAGCCAGTTTACCGACTTCCAATGAGCCGATATTCTGATCAAGGCCGATGTACTTGGCCGGATCAAGCGTCGCCGCACGAATAGCTTCCAGTGGACTCATACCACCTTGAGCAAACATCCAAATCTCCCAGTGCGCTGCAAGGCCTTCGCGCTGACCATGTGCACCTAGATTCACTAAAACACCTAAATCTTGTAGCTCTTTTGCTACCCGTGCATTGTTAAAGTGATTATAGTGGTGATCGGGTGCTTTAACACGGCGCATTGAACGTGGTAGTAATTGGTTTTTTGGCACAAATTTACTTAAGCGCGGGTGATTCCACACATCAGTCTTATCATACCAATAGTTTTCTCCCCAGATGCCGCCATATGCCACACCAAGTGTTGGCGTGTAGCCTACATCACTTTGTGACCAAAGCTGCTTGATATCATCATAAATATTCGCCACGGGAATTGAGTGCTCAATGCCCGTATGACCATCAACCACCATCGTTAAATTATGCTGTAATAATGAACCACCTTCTGGCACCACCATCATTTCAAGCTCTCGGCCAGCTTCAATTACTTGTTGGCGTTGTTCACGTCGTGGTTGGTTGTATGATTTAACACTAAACGCGCCAACTTTCTTTAATCGCTCTAAGTGAAATTTAGCATCATCTAACGAATCAATGTGTGATGTATAACCTGGCATATTGGCACCATATAAAATAGTACCGGTTGAGAAAATACGTGGGCCTACAATAGTCCCCGCTTTTTGCATTTCGCTGGCTGTAAAAATCTCTGTTGTATCGTTTGATGGATCGTGAATTGTCGTGACGCCTAACGATAGGCCCGCTAAGTTTTTCCAATTTTGCTCAGGAATGATCTCATCGCTGCCTTGTGAACCATGCGCATGCGCATCAACAATTCCTGGCATAATTGTTTTGCCAGATACATCAATTACCTGTGCGCCTTTTGGAATGTTAATATCAGCAGCTGTGCCAACGGCTTTAATATGTTTACCATCGGTTAATAGTATACCATTTTCAATGACTTGCTCACCTTTCATGGTAATAATACGTGCGCCCGTTAAAGCTATCATGCCTTTTGGTTCAGCCATTTTGCTACTAAAGCCAATGTTATCGCCACTTTTTACTTTAAAGTCAGCGTCATTCGCTTTATTGATATCAAATAAACCTGCCAAACTTGCATGATAAAGCTCTGGGCCTAGCGTCCAATACAGTTTATCGCTGCTGGCGCTCCAGCTGATATTCTCACCGGCACGAACAGATAACTGCTCAATCGGAAATTGGCTGTCTTTAGGACCAATATTAATGGTTTTACCACTTTGCACTAATGGCGTAACAAACACTTTAAAACGTTCAGCAAAAGCGAGGTACTTGCCATCAGGCGATACTCTAAACTCAGTAGCATGCTCTGACTCATAAAGCTTAGTGATTTTTTTCGAATCAAGTTCAACCACACTTAGCGTTGGCTTAGGCCATGGGCTCATCACAAAAACTCGATCATTAGCTGATGCAAACTGCGGCTGATAACCACTTTTAGAAATTAACTCAGCTTTCCCGCCTTTGCTACTCACAGCATAAATACCCGGATGCAGTGACCAATCAGGGTTTAAGATGCTGCCTCCTGAGGCTTTACGGTACACCACTGTTTTGCCATCAGGGCTGAATGTTGGCTCAACATATTTACCTGGCTCTGTGGTAATATCATCACCGCGACCACTGCGCGCAGAGACAACTCGAACAGCACCCTGTTCGTTATCATCCCAGGTTACATAAACTATTTTTTTACCATCACGGGAAAACTGCGGGAACAACTCAAAGTGGTCATCTTGTTTAGTTAAACGCTTTATTTTTCCTGACTCTAAATCGCGTTTATAAATATGTCCTAGCGCTTCAAAAATTGCTGTTTCACCATCCGGCGAAATCTGTACATTACGCAACATTTTTACAGCAAATTCATCGCTATCAATGTTTTGTGTAAAACGCACTGCTTGTTGAATTTTTTTACTGGTTTTTACTTCAAATGGTACGGTTTCTACATCGCCATCTTGCACATCAAGTTTATGAATAGTACCGCCAGCCCAAAATACCAGTTGGTTATTATCTGGTGTCCATGCAATGGTTGGATACACGCCATGAATAGCCCAAGTCTCTTGCATATCACGTTCAAGCTTGTCATATAGCTTAGTATGCTTACCGCTGGTTAAGTCATATAGGTAGAGGCTAGTTTGAAAATCATCTCGTTTAATATACGCAAGCTTCTTACCGTCTGGCGACGGGGTTGGTCTAATCGCGCCGCCCATACCATCAATAATCGTTTCTATCTCACCCGTTTCGCGATCGTAACGCTTGATTTTATAAATGCCAGCAACCGAATCTTTTGAATAATGAAAGGTTTTACCCGGCGTCGCATCATGTGAAAAATAAACATATCGGCCATCAGGTGAAAACATCGGCTCACCTAAATCTTTTTGATCATTCTCACGTTTAGTGAGTTGTACACCTTTGCCACCCGCTTTATGATAAAGCCATACTTCACCTGCGCCTAATGAACGGCTCGCTGTAAAATGCTTACGAGCAACAATATAGTCGCCGTCGGGACTCCATGCGGGGCTGTTCAATAAGCGAAACGTTTCATCGGTTACCGCGGTTTGATTCTCACCGTTTAAATCCATCAACCAGATATTATCGCCGCCACCTTGATCAGAGGTAAACGCAATATGTTTACCATCAGGACTAAAACGCGGTTGCATTTGCCATGCGATATCAGAGGTCAGTTGAGTGGCAGTGCCACCAGCCATCGGCATAGTGTAAATATCGCCCAGCAAATCAAACACAATGGTTTTGCCATCAGGACTGACATCGATATTCATCCAAGTGCCTTGAGAGACACTAATATTAGCATCAACAAATTGCCCTTGTGGCGCATCCACTTGCCATTTTTTGTCATCATTATCTTGTGCCTGAGCCTGACCATATAGCGCCAGTGACACAGCTACAGCCATTGCTGTATGAAGCATTTTTTTCATCGCCTTCTCGCTTATTTTTATTGCGGTTTTTCATCTTATAAACATGATTGCAACAAAAACGGCAGCAACTTACCAGCGATATCTGATAAAGCGTCGTTATTTGGCGGTTAATGCCATTTTATTGGATCAAACTGATAATAGCCGACCAATAAACTGTATATTTCAGGATCATAATGGCGCAGCTCACTGGGCTTTTCGAGAAAAGTTTCGGTGATCACGGCAAAAAATTCGGCTTCATTTGTTGCACCATAACTATGAATAACATGCGGCATATTATACGCAACATGCGTTTTTAACTGATTATAAGCGCGGCTAAAAACACGCCCCCACTGTTTATAATCTACTTCTTTAGCTAATATAGGCGTGCCTGTGGTTTTACCTGTTTCTTGATCGAGTTGGTGAGCAAATTCATGAAACACTAAATTATGTCCGTCACTGGGTAAGCGGTTCCCTTCAAGCACATCGTGCCAGCTCAGCACTAAAGTCCCTCCAGGCCATGACTCGCCTTGACGAACAGTATTATGATAGCTTACTAATCCGGCACTATCACGAGATGTCTGCGGCGCGTAATAAGCACTTGGGTACAGCAAAATTTCTTTCACATTTTGATAAAGTGGCCATGGTTTATTAAGCACCAACACACACGCATCCGCAGCAATTATTAACTTCATACTCTCGTTAAGAATTAAACCATCACAACCAATAAAGCGTTTTTCATTTAGAAACCAGACAATATGACGCTCTAATTTTTCCCGATCAGCATCCGTCATTTTTTGATAGATAGGCATATACCGTAACAATAATGTTTTTTGCTTTTCATCTAAACGATAATCTTGATACTTTTTTTGCCACAAGCGGTTTTGAATAACCGGCCAACGCCAATAAACAACTACAAACGCAATCAGCGCAAATATTAATAATCCATTTACCATTAAAAGGTCCTATCAACAGGTGTAGCTTATTAATATGTCCTGTGAGGATAAAATTCAATCATCTAGCCTAGCAACAGCTAAAAAAACCGCCCATAACTATGTTATAGGCGGTCAGCTATATTATTTCGTAAAATCAATTATATTAACGATATAAACGGTCCCAAGCACAAGTACGGTAACCATTACGTTCAAAGTAAAAGTTATTACAATTGTCATCGTAGTTGCTATTGCCGACATCAATACGATGACCACTAATATATTGATTATGTAATGACACCTGCTGGCCGTTATACAACAAAGTAAAATGCACGTGAGGACCTGATGATTGTCCCCCTTCACATAGTGCTTGGTAATAATTGTTCGCATAACGACCGAGCCATGCACCTGGCTGCACAAAATCACCGCTACTATACTGCAGATTAGACATATGATAATAGTTGGTTGTATAACCACTCGAATGTGTTACGCGGATATTACATGACGAAAAACGTGTGATAGTACCACCATGCGCCGCTTGAACATATGGTGTATTTGCGCCCCAACCACCAGAGCCATTATTAAAATCAAGCGATGAATATGGATAACCAGAGCCAGTATTAGAGTGAGCCCCACCGCTGTACCAATAATAACCTGATGACCATGGTAAGTTCATTGAAAAACTAGCCGCAGCAAACTGCTGATTGCTACTTTGTAGTGCACTTTTAGAGGATCTTTGTAACTGAGCGCGACTATCAGGGAATAGACGCTCAAACGTCGCTAAAAAGCCGGTCAGATCGCTCTTAGCGTAATTAACATTATCTTTGCTTAATGCTTGTTTTTTAAGAACACTGACCAATGCTACTGTCGCTGCAGTACTGCTGTTGGTATTGACTCTATTCGTGATTTCCTCGCCCGCATACTTCGATGTATTCGAGGAGGCTTGGCTATCTTGCCACTGTTTATATGCATAAAAACGTTGACTTAACATCATTACCACATCTTCAAGCTGGGCATCAAAACCGTGTTCGTCCGATAAACCTGCAAAAGCATTATTAAGATCTGCGTCAGGATCAGAAAGTAAGCCACTTTGCAGCTCAATCAAGGCTAAGATAACTTTAGGGTTGATACTTGTATAACCTGCCCAGTGCAAAACACGCTCTTTTTTATCTTCCAGTACTGGCGCATGCAGAGCAAAGAAATTATCCCAATCTTCACGCAACAAGTCATTATTGAACACAAACTGAGTATCGTCCACAGCCACCAAGGAGGTTAACTTAAGTGACTCAATGGACTGTGCAGTAAAGTTAAAATCATTCTGCTTATGGCCTTGTGCAAACACCGCTGGCGACACACCTAAAACACCTGCTAATGCTACATATATCATCTTACTTTTCATCTTTTGTTCCTTCTGTTCACATCAAAAGACCCCAAAGCGGGAACAAAAGGTATAGCATCAAACCCAATTAAATGTTAATAAAATGTTTTAATATATGTATTAGTATATATTATGTACCCGAAAAGCAATGGCCTGTAGCGTGTTTGCCCAAATACTCTACTATAACTTTTAGAGTGTTATAACTTCGACTCGATTTCGCCCATTACTTTTTGCTTGATAAAGCGCCTGGTCAGCTTGCGCCAGTAACCTGTCATAGTCATTAACTGCCAATGAATCAGCGACTCCAAAACTAACCGTTACCGATAACCCGCTAGCGATGTTTGAAAAATCGTAGTTTGCAATTTGCACACGTAATTCTTCACATAATTGAGCGGCTTGTTGCGCGGTTTTATGAGGGAATAGTAATGTAAATTCTTCACCTCCCCAGCGAGCAACTTGACTATCATCACTCTCATTGAGCTCTCCTAGCATATGAGCAACCACACAAATTACACGGTCGCCAACAATATGTGACCACCCATCATTAATTCGCTTAAAATGATCAATATCCATAATCGCAATAGCGAGAGGTGAACCATGCTGTTTAAAATCAGCAAAATTGTCCGCAAGCCAACAGTCAAAGGCACGACGGTTTGGTAAATCAGTTAGTTGATCATGGGTTGCTTGATGAGCAAAGGCATCTGTTTGTTGTTGCAGATCATTAGTTTGTTGCTCAACCCGCTTAATCAGCTCTATCTCTATTTTTTTATAATGATAAAGCCGGTATCTATAAAGCCCGTAGACTAATGCTAATAAACCGATAAAAACCATTATTTTAAAAGTAGTTTTTTGCCAAAAATATGACTGAATCACAAACGTTAAGGTTTTATCATTATTTTGCCATTGCCCATTAGGGTAGCCCGAACGTACCTTAAAAGTATACTTTCCCGGTGGTAAATTAGTGTATTCCGTAATGGTTAATTGATTACGATTAACCCACACATTATTATAACCAGTCAATTGGGTCTGGTAATTCAACCGATGAGGCATAATAAAACTTAGGCCAGCATAATGAAAAGAGAGCCGCGAAACACCAAGCGGTAAAATAATTTCTTCATCTTGCTGCACCAAGGGGGTCATTTTGCCATCTACATACATTGCCTCAATAATTGTCGGTAATGTTTTCTTTGTAGCTTGCTTTAATCGTTCAGGGACGATAGTACTTGCCCCTTGCGCTGTAGCAATCCAAATACTGCCATCTTTGTGCAGCACTGCAGAAGGATTAGACCCGCCATTAGCCTGAGCGCTTAGCATGCCATCTCCTTCATCATATAGCTGATACTGGATTGGCAACGCATTATTTTGTGCTAACTGCGCTAGCCGCTGTTTGACCTGTTTTTGATTTACTTGGATCACACCGCGATTACTAGATAACCAAAACGAATCTCCCTGTGCCACAACTTGAAACAACTTATCAACTGGCAAGCCTTGTTCACGCCCAAGAATACTCATTTCTCCAGTTGGGATATGACACCGGACAAGACCACGGTCTGTCGCCATCCAAATATATTCAGATTCAGCATAAAAACCAAAAGCATATTCAGCATCAAAATGGGCAGGAAACACTTTAGCCGTAAATTTTTCTAAATTTGGGCTAAAAGATGCTACTCCAACGCCGGTTCCAATCCATACATTGCCATAATTGTCTTCACTAAGGGCTATAATAAAATCACCAGGTAAACCATCTGTACTTGAAAACTGCTTCAGAGAGCCATCCACGTCTATTCGTGTCAAACCTGCTGCAGTTCCCACCCATAAGCGCCCTGCACTATCAAATAACAACGCCCTAACTTCATTACTGGCTAAGCCATTTTGACGATCCAGAACAGGATAAACTTTACCATTGATAATCCGCATCAAACCTGAAGTATAGGTCCCGAGCCAAATTTGACCTTGCGCATCTTCGGCTAAACTTAAAACCGATAACGGATCATTCCCATAAGCAGGAGGGAATGTGTTTACTTTATTATCTTCAATGCGATTTAAACCAAGGCTGCTGCCTACCCATAAGCTACCATCAGAATGCGACAACACGGTACGGACATAATCGCCTGTCAACCCTCGTTTTGTGGTCCAAGTCGAAAAAGCGGCTTCACGCAATCGGTATAAACCGCCATTTGTGCCAACCCAAATACTATTTTCACGATCTTGTAATAACGATAAAATCCGATTTGCAGGTAAACCAGCGTCAGCATCAAGTTGTTCAAGTCCTAACGGGCTTAATCGAAACACCCCTTTATTGATCGTACCAAACCAAAGATCATCATGGTCATCTTGTAAAATACTTGAGATAGCCTCATTTTTAAGTTGAGCATGAATACTGATAAAACGGTTGTTTACCTGTTTCCATGCACCTTGTTCACTGCCGACTATGAGCTCACCTTGGCGGGTCAAATACAAGGTGTATATTGGGCTTTGTGGTAAACCGGAATCGGGAGTGATTAAACGCGCTGTTTTATTATTAATTTGATACAAGCCATTGCTGGTTGCAACCCAGATAATACCTGCATTGTCTTCTATTAGACGATAAGCACTGAGGTTTTCTAAAATCGCCGTGTCCGGCGCACTATCAAACTCTCGATATACAACACCTTGGCCCTCAAGGGCTAACCAAGTTTCATCTGAAGGCGTTTTTAATACGTGATTTACCATCGCAGTCGCATTTGGCTTGGCATGCCATTGCCCTTGATATAAATGACTGATCCCCCCTCGAGCGCCCACTATGTATAGACCGCCATCAGCTTGTGGGGCTAAACTACGTAAACCAGAATCTGGTAAACCAGTTATTTCCGTACGTGTAAACAGTTTAAACTCTCGGCCATTAAATCGGGCTAATCCTTCCCAAGTGGCAATCCACACGTAACCATCATTTGTTTGTACCACGCTATTGATACTATTATGAGGCAAACCAGAACGGGTATTCCAGGTTTCAGCAAAGTAGTCATTAAGAGGTAAGCGGGTTTGCTCAGCAGCAAAGCAACTAAAAACAACAAAAAAGAAAAAGCAAAGACCTAAACGAATCATTATACTAAACGCCTTCGTAATTATGGCGAGCTAACAACTTAGCATGAACGCAAATTAAATAGATAATGATTTTCCAGTAGTTAACTATCATTATGTTTTCTTGTATATGAATTATACTAACATAGTCTGAGTTTTATTTTCATTAACTAAATAACACAATTCGTTTACGGCCACGCTAAGCACACAGAGCGTCTATACTCTGCTGCAGCTGTTCAATAAACTTCGCTACATGTAAACCATCCATCAATGCATGGTGCACATCTATTGAGATAGGCATTGTCCCCTTTTGTGCATCAAACTGTCCAAACACTAATTTAGGAATGCCGAAATGATTACCTTGTGTATGTGCATGAGAGAAGCTTGTAAAGTTCAACCACGGTAAAACCGAAATATGGATCAAATCAGTCTGACCTTCGGTTTGCGCAAAAGCAGTTGAGAATAATGGCTGTTGCTTTGCCGCTAAGCTAACTCTGTTTGCATGTATTTGAAAGTCGTTCAACGTAGCTTGTTGTGAAAAGTAGCTAAACCTAAAGGTATCATCATCAGCAAGCTCTACAACACTGGCACGTTGAGCAGCTAGTTGCCAAGGTACACCGTCAATGATCCTCAGTAACATTGGTTGATAAGCATTACTTGCCTGCAATGTCGCATAGATATAGGCATGAAAAAAAGAGCATTGCTGTGATTTACAATGCTGATACAGCGCCCCCATATCTAATTGTACACATACATTAAAGTAGGGTTGCGTAAACTCTTTAAACAGTGAGAAATGTTGTTCGCGTGGCCATGTGGCTAAATCGATGGGCGTCATATCTTTAAAAACTATACAGGTCAGGTTGACCGTATCGTGAGGGATTTACTGAATAATGTAAAGGCGTGCAATTGCACGCCTATAACGCGTTTATTATAAACCGTTTTTGATGATCTCTTGTGCGAGTTCGTCTGCGATCAAATGCGTTGATTTTTGCTCTTTCTCACTTCGCGAAAAAATTTCAGTTAAGGTTTTGAAGATCCCCTCAACATGTTTATTTGATGACTCAGCACTGTAACCTTCTGGCGCTGTTTCATAATAAACATTAATAATACCACCTGCGTTAATCACATAATCTGGTGCGTATAAAATACCTTTTTCACGAATGATCTCACCGTGACGAGACTCGGCTAATTGGTTATTTGCACAACCAGCAATAATTGTCGCTTTAATGCGTGGAATAGTCGCATCATTTACTGTTGCACCAAGTGCACACGGTGCATATACATCGACATCAAGGTCGTATATTTCATCAATGCCTACAGCAGTCGCTGCAAAATCATTCACAACTCGATCAATTGCCACTTGGTTGATATCAGTTACAAACAAGGTCGCACCCGCGTCATGCAAATGTTTACACAAGCCATAAGCAACAGCGCCTAAGCCTTGTACTGCCACTTTAATGCCACTCAAGTCTTGGTGACCACGTTGATGTTGTAACGCCGCTTTAATTCCTAAAAATGTGCCATACGCTGTAAATGGTGATGGGTTACCACTTTTACCTTCAAGGCCTAATACATAGTTAGTTTCTTTATTCATGATAGCCACATCATCACAGGTGATGTTTACATCTTCAGCGGAATAGTAACTACCATTTAAGCGCTCTAATTGGCGACCAAATGCACGGAATAATTGTTCAGACTTAATTTCTTTGGCATTTCCAATGATCACAGATTTACCACCACCAAATGGTAAACGTGCTACCGCATTTTTGTAGGTCATACCCTTTGATAAACGAAGCGCATCGACAACAGCGTCGTCATCACTTGCGTAATCCCACATTCTGCAACCACCAACAGCAGGACCTAAATTAGTATTATGAACGGCAATAATTGCACGAAGGCCTGATTCTTTATCTGAACAAAAAACCACTTGTTCGTGGTTATCAAAATCAACTCGATTGAACACAGCCACTTTATCTTACTCCGAAATTTGTAACCCGTGAGAGGGTATGCACGCTGAAATTGCCGAGACTCTACCACTTCATATTACAGCTTGCCACTATATGAGATGATAAAACCTATCAATATCAGGCGCCGTAATGAACAAGCTAAATTATCGCAATTTTAAACATTTTAAATTCAAAAATAGTCACTTTTTAGAATAGTTAATTAACTTAACTAAAAATATAGCATGATAACGTTTACGTGAACGTCAATTTAAATATTATTGTAAAGTTTAAATTACAAGGCAATAAACAGCAACAAGAGAGTAATGATGGGTCTTTGCGAGAGGTTAGGTGGTTTACATCCAACTGGTCAGAGCTGATAAGCGGTATCTGAGAAAACTCAAATACCGCATAATAAAGCGAATACTTATTTTAATTTAGCGTCTAACTCTGCAATTTTAGCTTTCCAAATTGCTGGGCCTTGGGTATGCGCATTTGCGCCTTCACTATCCACTGCGACAGTGACTGGCATATCTTCTACTTCAAATTCATAGATAGCTTCCATACCTAAATCTTCAAATGCCACTACACGGGCTTTTTTGATTGCTTTAGATACTAAGTAAGCTGCTCCACCTACGGCCATCAAATACACAGATTTATTGTTTTTGATAGACTCAACTGTTGCAGGGCCACGTTCCGCTTTACCAATCATGCCAATAATGCCAGTTTTTTCTAGCATCATGTCAGTGAATTTATCCATCCGCGTTGCTGTTGTAGGACCCGCTGGGCCCACTGCTTCATCACGTACCGCGTCAACTGGGCCAACGTAGTAAATAAACTTATTATCAAAATCAACACCTGCAGGTAACCCTTCACCAGAATTGATCATATCTTGCAGACGTTTATGCGCTGCATCACGACCAGTTAATATAGTCCCTGACAGTAATACTGTTTCGCCCATTTTCCATTCATGCGTGTCTTCTTTAGTTAGCGTATTTAAGTCAACACGACGCGTGCCCTCACCCACTTCAAATGTGACTTCTGGCCAATCTTCAAGTTTTGGCGCTTTTAAGTTTGCAGGACCTGAACCATCTAATGTGAAATGTACATGGCGAGTCGCCGCACAATTAGGGATCATAACCACAGGTTTTGAGGCCGCATGAGTCGGTGCGGTTTTTATTTTCACATCAACCACTGTTGTTAAACCGCCAAGGCCTTGTGCGCCAATACCGAGCTTATTTGCGCGCTCAAATATTTCTAAACGAAGTTTCTCTTCGGTGGTTTCTGCGCCACGTTCCATAAGCTCATGGATATCAACTGGATCCATAAGTGATTCTTTTGCCATTACTGCGGCTTTTTCTGCCGTTCCGCCAATACCTATACCTAGCATGCCTGGTGGACACCAACCAGCGCCCATGGTAGGCAAGGTCTTTTCGACCCATTCAGCCACATCATCAGATGGATTAAGCATCACCATTTTACTTTTATTTTCAGAGCCGCCGCCTTTTGCTGCCACCATTACTTCAACATTGCCGCCTGCCACTAAATCAATGTGCACGACCGAAGGCGTATTATCTTTGGTGTTTTTACGGCTACCTGCAGGATCTGCAACAATAGATGCACGTAATGGATTATCTGGATTCAAATAAGCACGACGCGTCCCTTCGTCAACCATTTGCTGTACGGTTAAATCTGTTTTGTCCCACTTAACATCCATACCTACTTTCACAAAACAAGTAATAATACCTGTGTCTTGGCACAAAGGACGTTTGCCTTCTGCCGACATCCGCGAGTTAATTAAAATCTGCGCAATGGCATCTTTTGCCGCTTTACTTTGTTCTTTGTTATAGGCTTTTTCGAGCGCTTGAACAAAATCAAGTGGATGATAAAACGAAATATACTGCAATGCATCTTCAATGCTATCAATAAAGTCTTGCTGACGAATTGTACTCATAGGGGTTCCTTAAATTACCTTTACGTGAGAACACGTAAACTAGGCCAAACCAGTGACGGTGGTTTGTACAGCGCTTAGGCAACGTCACTAAACGCTGCCAAAAAATTATAACTTATGATACCCTCCTAGCCCGTTTCGAGCCAGTTCTTCAGGGTAAAAAAATAGATGATAAAGCAACAAAAAACCTGTATTCAATTAGACATTTCGCTCAACTGCCTAGAGGTTTTCGCCTATTTTGCCCATTTACCTTATGCCGTTCTGCTGGATTCAGCCAACAGCGACCATATAAATAGTCGTTACGATCTGATTGCTATTGCGCCAAAAATGCGCCTAGAAGTTAAAAATAACCACACGTTTATTGATGACAAGGCAACTGAACAAGATTGTTTTAGCATCATTAAAGCACAGCTAAATACTCTAGATAGCAGTAAAACTCAGCCTAACCTACCTTTTAGTGGCGGCTGGCTCGGGTATTTTGGTTACGACCTTGGCCGAGTCATTGAAAAACTTCCCAGCCAAGCTATCGATGATATCGATATGCCACAACTAGCTATTGGTCTCTATATGGATGCACTTATCTATGATAAAAAGCTGCACAGTTGGTTTTATGTCGCACAGCCTGATGTTGATAGATCAGCAATGTATCTACAGGAGTTAGCTCACGCCTCTCCAATTACCTCGCCATTTGAAATCACCCGAGGCTGGTCATCAAATATGAGCCGCGCACAATACAGCGCTAAGTTTGCAAGAATTCAGGGATATTTAAAAAGTGGCGATTGTTATCAAATTAACTTAGCACAGCGTTTTACAGCGCAGTATCAAGGCTCACCGTGGCATGCTTATTGTACTTTGCGCGAAGCTAACAAAGCACCATTTTCAAGTTTTATTAATCATCCTGATGGCGCTATTTTATCTATTTCCCCTGAGCGCTTTATTGCCATTAATGATAATCAGGTTGAAACCAAGCCAATCAAAGGAACGCTGCCACGGTGTCTTGATAAAAAAGAAGATGCGTTACAAGCAACTCGATTACAAAATTCAGCGAAAGATCGCGCTGAGAATGTGATGATTGTTGATTTACTGCGCAACGACTTAGGTAAAGTTGCCAAACCTGGTACCGTGCAAGTCCCGTCGCTCTTTGCGATTGAGAGTTTTCCTGCAGTACACCACTTAGTCAGTACCGTGACAGCGCAGTTAGCTGACGATAAAACTGCGGTTGATCAGTTGTATGCTGCTTTTCCGGGAGGGTCAATCACCGGTGCACCCAAAATTCGTGCGATGGAAATCATTGAAGAATTAGAACCGCATCGGCGCAGTATTTACTGTGGTTCAATCGGTTATTTAAGCGCTTGTGGCAATATGGATACCAGTATTACCATCCGAACTTTAGTGTGTCACAAACAGCATATTTATTGTTGGGCTGGCGGCGGCATTGTTGCTGATTCACAAGTGGATTTGGAATACCAAGAAACTTACGATAAAGTAAATAAAATCTTACCTTTATTGAAGTAACCTGTGTGAATAGCAAACAGCTTATGGCTCGTTTTCAGCTAACTGCGCCTGCCAATGAGTATATACAGCCAGCTGATAAGAGACATTTTAAACAACGTCCTCAACGAGCCAGTGCCGTTATGTTACCGCTGATTGATGTAGATAACAGCGCGCACATATTACTATGCAAACGCCCAATGTTCTTAAATCACCATCCTGGGGAAATTTGCTTACCAGGCGGTAAGCATGAGTTGAGCGATGCAAACTTACGCCATACTGCACTGCGTGAACTAAGTGAAGAGCTAAATATCGCCCCATCAAATGTCACTGTCATCGGTCAATTAGGCGATTACTCTACTCTTACCGGCTTTACGATTACACCGTTTGTTGGTGTATTAGCCCCAGATACACATTGGCATGCAGACCAAAATGAAGTGGCCGCCAGTTTTTTGCTGCCCATCAGCGCACTCGCTGATGTAAACAATTGGCAACCCTTACCTTTTCATCGCTTTGGCAAAACTATTACTTTACAAGGTTTTTCAACTCCTTACGGACTACTTTGGGGAGCCACTGCTAGCATTATAAAAAACTTTACAAAACAGCTTGCCATACCAGTTTAAATCTCTATTGCAAAGGGTTACAAGGGTACAATTACGCGTTATTATGTGCGACCGTTCAAAGGCAGCAATCGTGCTGAGTAAAAGTAGAGTAAAGTTATTATGATCAGTGCATTCGATATGTTTAGTATTGGCATTGGCCCGTCATCATCACACACCGTCGGCCCAATGCGCGCATCGCGTTTATTTGTTAACGAACTACAACAACAAAACTTGTTAACCGATGTCACCAGCATTAAAGTTGAGCTATATGGCTCATTGGGACAAACAGGTATCGGCCATGGCTCAGGCAAAGCAGTTATCCTCGGACTTGCGGGTTATGATCCGGAAACCATTGATGCCGATTTAGTAGACGATATTCTCGCTAAAATTGAAAATGAACAAGTGATCCACTTAAATCAAGTGCATCAAGCAAAGTTTCCAAAACAAGGAGCGATTGTATTCCACCGTCGTAAAACTTTGCCAAAACACTCAAATGCAATGGAGATCATTGCTTTTAAAGGCGACGAAAAACTCCATAGTAAAGTTTACTATTCAATTGGCGGCGGTTTTATTGTTACCGATGAAGAATTTGAAAACGAAAAACAAGCTGCGCTCACTGTCCGTGAAGAAAACCCAGCCCCCTTTCCATTTGGCAGTGCCAAAGAATTATTAGAAATGTGTAAGGAGTCAGGTTATAGCGTATCAAGCTTGATGATGAAAAATGAAAAAACCTTACGCACAGAAGATGAAATAAAAGATGAACTATTCAATATTTGGCAAGTAATGAAAGCTTGTATTGAACGCGGTATGCGCACCGAAGGAATTTTACCTGGTGGTTTGAAAGTAAAACGTCGCGCCCCTAGCCTGTACTTAAAGCTCAATATTGAAGTCAGCAATGACCCCCTTCGCGCAATGGACTGGGTGGATTTATTTGCCCTTGCTGTTAATGAAGAAAACGCTGCAGGTGGCCGTGTAGTTACAGCACCAACTAATGGCGCAGCAGGTATTTTACCTGCGGTATTAATGTACTACCACACATTCATTAAAGAAATAGACCGCGATATTGCAACTCGTTATTTATTAACTGCCGCCGCAATTGGCATCTTATATAAAAAGAATGCCTCAATTTCAGGTGCTGAAGTTGGTTGCCAAGGCGAAGTTGGCGTCGCATGTTCAATGGCTGCTGGTGCACTGACTGAAATTGTCGGTGGCAGTGTATTACAAGTAGAAAATGCCGCGGAAATTGGCATGGAGCATAACTTAGGGTTAACCTGCGACCCTGTCGGTGGATTAGTACAAGTGCCGTGCATTGAACGTAATGCTATGGGAGCTATTAAAGCAATAAATGCATCGCGTTTGGCTATTCGTGGCAGTGGCGAGCAAAAAGTATCATTGGATAAAGTTATTAAAACCATGCTTGATACTGGTAACGATATGAAAACTAAATATAAAGAAACCGCTCGCGGTGGCTTAGCGGTAAATATAATTGAGTGTTAGGTTTATAGTCATTAAAAAAGCCGCAATATGCGGCTTTTTTGTTTTCAACAGATTAAAGTCACTTAACCGGTAATTCTATATCTTCAAACAGCTTATCTACGTCATCTTGATTACGTAGTAAACTCGCTCGCTCAACCCGCTCTTTGGTCAGATGTGGTGCAAAACGCTCTATAAAGTCATACATATACGTACGTAAAAAGCTGCCTTTTCTAAAGCCAATTTTAGTGGTGCTGGCTTCAAATAAATGGCTGGCATCAATACACACTAAATCGGTATCTGCAATTTGATCAATCGCCATTGATGCTACAACACCCACACCTAAACCTAAGCGTACATAGGTTTTAATCACATCGGCGTCAGTTGCAGTAAATACAATATGTGGTTCAAGTCCCTGCGCATTAAATGCTTTATCAAGTTCTGAACGGCCAGTAAAACCAAATACATAAGTAATAAGTGGATACTGGGCAATATCGGCAACGGTTAGCGACTCTGCTTTTTTAGCTAGTGGATGGTCTTTTGCCACCACAATACTGCGATTCCAGTGATAGCAAGGTAACATCACTAGATCAGAATATAAATGTAGTGCTTCAGTGGCAATTGCAAAATCAGCATCGCCACGAGCAGCAGCATCAGAAATTTGCTGCGGCGTACCTTGGTGCATGTGCAATGATACCGCAGGGTACTTTTTCATAAATCCTTGGATCACACTTGGCAGTGCATACCGTGCTTGGGTATGTGTGGTGGCAATATTCAACTTACCTTGATCAGGTAGTGTATGCTCATTTGCAACCGCTTTAATACCCTCTACTTTAGAAAGGATCTCACGGGAAATATTAATTATTTCAGTGCCCGCGCTGGTAACATGGGTTAAGTGTTTTCCACTTCGCCCAAAAATCTGCACGCCCAACTCATCTTCCAACATACGTACTTGCTTAGAAATACCTGGCTGTGAGGTAAACAAACTTTCAGCGGTTGCTGAAACATTAAGTTTATGATTTTGGACTTCGACGATGTATCTGAGTTGTTGTAATTTCATGGCTGCATTTTTTAGTGTAGTTATACTGCTTATTTATAAATGCTACATCGCGTCAAGCCAAGTTTTTTCTGATTAACAATAGAAAAAGGCTGTCTGGAATCGTATTTATAAGGTTATCTGCTTAGGCTAGCATAATCCCTCGCCTTGAGGTAGCCATCTTTTAAGCTGATGCTCAAAATGAAAAAATATCATACGCAGATAGTAATAAATGATGAGAAAGTGAATTCTTTTTTACATAAGCCGCGCAAAACTATCCTGTTAGCATATATTTAATGTAAGATTAAAATTATTAGTTTGTGAAATTTGAGACCTAAACCATGATCGTTTCTATTATTATTATGTTGATTGTTGCACTGATTGTCATTGCCCTCTGGGTCAGTGCGGTACAACAGCATAAAGAGAAACAAGAAACAGAACGCCGCAAAGACTTAACCAAACAAAAAAAAATCATTGAAGAATCAGAAGACGTTCTATTAAATAGCGCAAACATCCCTATGTCAGAACATATTTTACGTATTCTACAACGGCGTATTCATGATGCTTTAGTCGCTATGGTGCAGCTATCACCCAATTCGAAAGAGTTAAAGAATCGCTTAAAGGAAGCAAAAGAACGTTTAGGAGACTCAATCGACACCACTAACTTAGAAAATTTAGTGTTGCCCGATAACGACAAGCAATTAATAGCACTAATCCAAGGTATTAAGAAAGTACGCGCAGTACTTCGTTCAGAGCATGGCAAAGGGAAAGTAGACAGCCAAATTTTTATTGCTGAAGACAAGCGCTTAGAAAAACTCCAATTACGAATTAATATTGAAAGCCAGATTAAACGAGGTATCTCCGCACGCTCTGCGAATATGGTCGGTTCTGCACGTCAATACTTTGAAAAAGCCTACGCTACTGTATCTGCAGTCGCTTATAGCGATGACTATATAACCACTAAACGCCAAGAGCTCGAAGGTTATTTAGAAGCAATAAGCACAGAGCTTAAAGCATCTAATGCAACAGCACTGAAGAAAAAAGCAGAGCAAGAACAAGACGATTTAGACGTACTTTTTGCACCAAAGAAAAAGTGGTAAACCACTTTTTCTTTGTATTAACTTAGGGTCTGTTGACCTTTGCGGATTAATATTTGTTCTGCCTAGGGGCAATTTAATCGCGGCGCGAGGTTTGTAACCTAGTGGGCTAAGTAAAAACCGAGCAAAGCTTCCGCGTCCTGCTCACGCCCCTTACTTACATCCATGTCATAGGTAGGTACTTAAGAAAAATATTAAGTACAGCCTTAAAAATTTGGCTCTACCCCATACTGAAATACTCCTGTTT
>NZ_JACJDS010000003.1:0-184814 GCF_014163635.1 Pseudoalteromonas sp. SR44-8 | reverse complement strand
TCGATAATGTTGCGCCACTGCTCAAGGTTACGCATTTTTCTCATGGCTATCTCCTAATTGAAATTCAGAAATAGCTTAATCGGTTTGACGAGTTATTGGCAGGTGCACTTTGCTAGACGCTTACGATACAAGGGTAGATTTTTTTGACTTAAATATTTTGTTTAGTAATGTAGAACCCACATTGAGCTTTTTCATTTCATTCATCCTTAAATTTTAAATTGGCTTTCTAGTGCATTTACGAAGTAACGATGATGTCATGAACGTTATTCTCACGCTCAAAATTGAGATTAAATTGGCCTTGGCGATTAATCGTGAAAATGGCGCGCGTCCAGTTTTCTGGTTGGTGTTTAGTGGCATTCACAAATAGGGTGTTGAATAAATCGACTATCTCGTCTGTCACGGTAATCGGCTGTTCGCTTGTATCAGCAGCAGTTTGATAATGGGCTTTGCATTCAAGTACGTTTTCATCTTCACAATTTAAAATAAGTTGTGCTTCAAGCCACGGCTCATTTATTTGCTGATAAAGGTACTGACCTAGGTGATGCGAGATGTTTTTTATGTCTGGTTGCATGTGCTGTCCTTAGCCATAGATAAATTGAATCTATTAGTGATCATAACTTTCAATTTCATCAGCCAGCTCTTGATCCCATTCAAAATCAATATTGAAGTCGCCTGATGGCTCAAGTGTAAAGGTAGCCTTATTCCATTTAATTTCTGGGTTATCTGACATTATCGTAGAGAGACTTTGGAACTCTTTAAATAAGTAATACCCTGATTCTAAATCAAAGCTTTTATCCTCAAAATTTGTATATGTTGCATCAAACTCAGCAGCATCACCAAAAAACTCAACCTCAACCTTGCACTCTTTCCAATCAGCAGTGATTTGCTGTACTAGATATTCTGCAATATTCTCGTAAATATTATCAACATTATTCATTATAATTAACCCCCTATAGCAATAAAAAATTACTTTGATGGAGTTGTTTTAATTATTGAATCCAAGAAAGCATCATTAGCTAGCTTTAGCTTTGTTAGGTCATAATTCGTCGTCATTTTCTTCTAGGATAGCTAAAAACTCATGGAAATTTACGCTAATATTTCTTATTGCTTTATCACCATCTTCGAGTTGTGAAGAGATAATAAATATAACTTCGGGCTCAGTCAGTTTATGACGAAAATCAAAAGCGATTAAATTTGAATCAAAAGTTATAGCGATAGGCACTATTTTATTCGATAAAAATTCATCTATTTCTTCTTTTTGTTCGGAGATGCTATAAATGTCAAAATTATCATCTATTAACTCTTGGCAATGAAGGAAGTGTGCGATTGAGCTTTGCCCTTTCCCTACTTTAAAAGATGAATAAAATGGCTTATCTCCAAAGTGTAATTCTATGAAGTTTAAAAACTCTGACGGGAATTTAATCTGAAGTTCGCATTCAAGTTCCTTTAAGTAATCGGGATTGTAAGTTGGCTTATTTTCTTCCCACAAATACGGTTCACATTTTAACATAATTAATACCCTCCTCCCCAAATAGACATACCACCAGTATGCCTAAAAGTGTCATGTGTTGTTCTATCAATAAGCTGCATTCTGCCAGTATCTTGATGATGATGCCATGTTAAACCCTTTGCTGGATCTTTCGATGGTGGTTTTTTCATAATATGTACTACTTGTTCATTACTTAATCCTAGCGTCTTGGCTAAACTTGGGTTTCTTTCTAATTGCATAGCAAGGTTTTTATTTGCTGCTTTAAAATGTTCAGTAGCTTTACCCGAAGTTATATGACGATCAGGTATGTGGGTATCAAATTTACTGTCAAATATGGGGAAACCATTCGAATCATACTGTAATTTCTTGCCTTTTCGATGTAAGTACCCATTTTCATCCAGGTTATTCTTATTTCTAATTGTAATTGCATCAGAGGGTTGTCCACCAATAGGGATAACTTTCCCATCTGGAGTTAATTTAGGTTTTCTGGCAAGATCATTTATTTTATCCAAACTATTAGGGTCAATAGCGGTGTTTCTGTTAACCGTTTTAGCCCCCTTTAAATCATTCCCTTTCGGCGCATCTAATTCATTGGCTACTGTTTTCTTCGGTTTCCCTACTACACCTGTACTTGCCGGTGGCTCAAATTCATCGAGGGCTTTATTTACGCGATTGCCAATTTCTTGCGCTGCGTTTCTTACCCCTTGGTCTATTTGCGGGGTGACTTCATCAAGCTGTTTGACCATGGCTTGCATGCCGTCAATGGCCGAGTCTGGCAGTAGGAGGTCGTATTTCCAGCTGGTTGAAATATCTTGCAAGGTATCTCTAAAGCTTTTAATAATTGCTTTGACTTCACTGGCGGCTTGTTTGCCTAAGTCTTGCCAGTTTATTTTACGTAAATACTGAACAGGGTCGCCTTTGCCTACTTTCGTTGGGTAAAGAGCCGGAATACTGCAATAGCGCCTTCCATGGACTCACCGCTGTTTTTAATCACGACTTTTCCGACGCCTTTTACAGCAGAGTATTAAAGCGTTTATGGAGTAAAAGCTAATGAAAGGCTAGGACGCTAGTCTTTAAAAAAACTGTAGCGCCTAGCTTCACAACATCCATGTTGTTAAAGAGCGGGTTTATTTATACGTTCGTTTATTCTGGTTTTGGTGGGTTTACATTAATTAACCAATCAGGAATATACTCATTTTCAACAGTAAGTTGATAACCTTTGACTTCTTTAGCGATAACAGCCATTGCGGTTAGTGGTATTGAAATGGCGCCACGGTCATTCCACATGCGCTCTTCATCACTGTAATATTCTTGGTGCAGTAATAAAGCTTTTTCCATGGTGCTGTTGTAGGCTTGCTCACCATTTTCGGTGAAAATCGCTTCGATAACAGAGACCAACGGCCACTTGAGACGACTGGCATACAAATACGCTTCATCAATAGGGTAATCATCCGGGTTAGAGGTGATATACGCTTGCTCTAGCAGGTGCGCTAAGTCGGCGCTTGGGGCGAACAGTCCTTTGAGTAAATCAGCTAAGGCATAATCAAACGGTTTGAGTTGATTGCCGTAATTAGAGTTTACAAACACCTCATTGTCGATGGTGGTTAAAAAATCTATGGCCTCTTGGTTGCGTACGATAATCGCGGCATATAAAGCAAGTAGCCAAACAGGGTGCTCTGCGTTTTCAGGGTTTTTCTTGCCAACCACCTCTAGGTATTCATCGTCATAAAAAAATGGAAAGGCTTGACCATCATTGGCGTTACTTTGAAAAATACCGAGGCCTAATTGCGATGCGCGTAGCAAGTACAGCCAAGCATGATAACCATTGGGGTTTTCAATGGCTTCCATTGGGAATGATTCAATTAAATTTCGTTTAAATTGAGTTTGCAGCCCTAAACTTGGGTTTTTTTGGATGCGAGGAATGTTTTTTTCTTCGTGTTTTTTGTATCGCTCACACATGTGTTCATAACTTACTTTTGCAAAGCTGTAATGGCTTTTAATCATCTAAAAAATCTCCTTAAAATCCGATATCAAAAATAGACACATCAATAACGTCAATTAGTCCATTGTCATTGGCTTTTTGTTGTATGCCAATATACTCTAGCGTTCCATCTAGTTTTGCGTCTTCTAGTGAATCTAACATATCTTGAATACCTTCAACCTGCTTAGTAAAGGCTTTTTCGCCGACTTTACCATAGCGAGGGTCTTTTGTGAGGCGTTTCATCTGCTCGGTATAATTATCAATCACAGAATCCATGTACTTGGCGGAGCCTTGCTGTGCACGTTCCTCTCCAGCTATTCTGCTACCCCATGTTGCATTACCGCCTTTGGCTTCCATGATAAGGACTTTACCATCTTCGATGACATACACTTGGTCAAACTCGCCTTGTTTGCCGTTACCGGGTAATTTGGTGTTTAACGGTTTGGCGTTAGGGTAATTTTGTTGTACGTAAATGCGTGCGGCTTCTTCACCTAAATCTTCACTGGCCAATCGCATGGCTTTTTGTGCATCTGTTAATGCTTTAGCGTCGCCTGCCAGTAATGCAGCGTCACGTTGTGCAACGGCTTTATTACGTGCTGTTTCTAATGTTTTTAAACGCTTTCTTGCGGCTGAATCTAAGTTGCTGTGTTTAATTTTTAGTTTTTGTGAAATGGTGTTAAACACATCGATTTGGTCAGATACAGTAACTAACGCGCCATTTTCATAACGCAGTTTCGGTGGTTTACTCCCATCTATGCGCTGTATGATAACTTTACCGTCTGCATTGGTGTATGCACGGTAGTTGCCACGAATATCATCGGGAAGATTCTCTAATAAATAGTCAGCATGGGCTTTGGCTGACACCTGCGTGGTTACGCCTCGGTTTGTACCTGGTTGTAATGTAGCATCGGGTTTGTCAATGTGCTCAATTAATTTAGGTTGCTCAGGCGACACGGTATGCGAGGTGGTTTTGTTAAGTTGCTTGCGTTTGAGTATGTCGGCCATCTCGACTAATGAGCGATTCGCATTGACGAGATGCTTGGATTTACTTGCCGCAGAGGCTGCGGCTCCCGCACCGCCCGTTAACAGCGCTAATAATATCTCAAACGCCATAACACCGGTTAAACGTTGTTTATCAACGTAGGAATGCGCTTCAATATAGTCATACGGGAAGCGCGCTAATGCACTGCGGGTGTCTGCATCGTCCATTAAGGCAAGTAATAGTTCAAACGCCTGTGATAATGCGCTGGTCGTTTTTTGGCTAAAGGCTAAAATGGTTTCAAGTTCTTGTTTAACAGCGTTTTTATCACCACTTGCAACGGCGTCAATCATTCTAAAACAGGCCGAATACACACTGATATTGATATCAATCCCTAGTACGACTAAATCAGCGATACCCGTTACAAGGGATTTAGCGCCTTGATACAGACCCGTTGCTCTTGCGCCGGTTTCAATCATCCATTGGGTAAAAAAGTCTTCTTGCTCAAAAATGGCATCCCCAATCGCGGCTTGCCTGCGAATTTCATCAAGCATGGAGGTAAGGTGTTGATTGAATTCTTTGCGCAATTGAATAAGGCGTTGCTCATCGGCTTGGGTGGTTGCTGACAATGTCACTTGGCTTTTACCTTGTGGTAAATTAGCCAAGGTTGCTACGCCATTCGCCAGGGTGCCGGTGTGTTCAACACCATCATTATCAATAATATGGTAGTCAACACCTTCAATGGCAGAGCCATCCTCGTAGAAGTATTCAAGTTCAAGCTGAGCGAGTGCGCCTGCAGATAGCGTATTGTCACTTAAATCAAACGCGGTGATTTGGCTAATACTCGCAGGACTTGAGGCACTTGGGCTACTGGCTGTTTGCGGGCTGGTTATATCGTAATCAACTGGTCCATCAAAGGTGACAATGTTGCTGTCGAGCGTGAGTATATTGGTAGCGATGATGGTGGCGTTGCCTTGGCTATCGAGTTTAATTTCGCCGCCGGCGTTATGAATGATTAAATCGCCTTGCCCAGAGCCTGTGATGTTAATTGACTTACTGGTTTGTAAAAACGTTGAGCCATTTGGTACGTTGAGCTTTAAATCACTGTTATTAGTCTTTAGTAAAATATCACTTTGCGCGTTTATTTTAACCGCACGCCCCGAAATTAATGATAGCTCTTGGTCAGCTTTAACATCGATTTTTTTACCTATGAACGCATTGTTGCCGGCACTCTGGTAATTGATATTGCCGTTGTTAGTTTGTTGTTTGAGTTCATTTTTAACATCAATAAATTGATTGTTCTTTATCACAAACTGTACATTGCTTTGCTCGGTTTCTAGGCAGAGGTCTTTTCCTGCGTGCAAGTTTATAGTGCCTAGTTGGCTTATCCATTCTATGAATTGGCGGCCAGACTGTTTGGCGTTTAGCTCAAAGTAATGTTCACTGGCAAGGGTTTGTAAAATAACTTTTGGCTCATTGTCGTCATCATCAAATAGTAGTTCGTTGTGGGCTGCGGTTAATAATCGGTTATGCGTTGGATTGGCGGCGGTTACTACGCTTGGTTGATCGCTATTTAGTGCAAAGCCCATAATGTAGGCGTGATTAGGGTCGTTGTTAATACAGCCTATTAGTACCTCTGAACCACCGACGAGTGGAAAGTGCCATCCAGTGGCCTGAGGTTGGTTTTGGCATGCATACAGCGCTAACTTTTGCAAGGCAGGGCTTGACTGCGTTATTGGTCTGGCATTTTTATCAAAATCGACCCGCGCGCGATATTGGCCATTATCATCAATAAATGCATTGCCGGTCAGTGATTCGACTCGAGCCGGGAATACCATTGGCTTAGCTTGATGAGGTATTGGTAGCGGTTTAAATGGCGTACCTCGTTCAATGAATTGCGCTTTACAATTATATTTAGAGAGCCCTTCATGGCTACTTTCGTCACTTGGTTGCTCGCTGTAGTGCTCGACTGCGATACAGAGCAAGTCACCACTGCTACCAATGCCGGTGTTATCACTTAATGAAATCGAACATCCCGCAAATAAATCACATACGTTACCAGTTAAGCTAATAACTTTATTTAAACTCGCTAGTGCATTACTAAAATTTTGTGCTTGATTAGTTGCGGCGGATTGCGATAACGCGCAGGGTTCAAAGAATGATTGGCTATTGCTGGCAACGGTATTAAATTGCCCATAGGCTGCACTGTTTGCAGTATTGTTATAAATAGACTCAGTAAGTTGAGCATGCATAAAGCCAACAAATTGCTCTCTGTGTTGGTTATTCATTCCAGCGCTACTGGTAACTTCTAAAACGCCGCGCTCAAGGTATGGACTATTTAAATTACTGTCGCTTATCACCAGTATTTCAGCCGAGTCCTTGCTTTCAAACCAATAAAATAAACCATGGGAAGCCAGTAAACGATGAAAAAACTGCCAATTACTTTCCATTGCTTGTACACACTGAGACATATCAGCAAACGGTTGGGTAACTCTGAAATCTACTTGGCCTTGAGAGTATCCGGCTTGTGATGCTAGGTAGTGTAAAACATCTTTTAAATTAACCCCGATAAATACTTTGCTATCTGAGGTGCTTTTTAGCGTACTCAATCGATCTTTAATGACGATATGATAGCGGCGTTTTTTATTGAATAACCCAAGATCGGTGCTTTGTGTTATGAGGCCTGCTTGGTGGCGATAGTAATTGTCTTTATTTACAAATGTAATTAAGGCCGATTGTAATAATAAATCGTTTAAAGGCTCATCAGTGAGGGTGTCGAAAATCAGGTCAAACTCAAAGCTTTTATTTAAGCGTTCAATTCCCATTACCTGATTTACGTTCATTGTTTTATTATTAATATCTAACAATAATCGTGATTTAGACATTTCCTTGTCCTTTTCTACCTTGGTCGATAATGCGTGTAAAAATACACATTAATCTAGCGATAATCAATGAAATATTTGTAATCAACGATATTTAGATTATATGCAAATAGGTTCATAATGTGTTCATTTTTAAAATTATATGGTGTGGTCGCTTTTATTGGGAACAACTTTAAGTTAGAAATAGTTGTATTTTCGCACTGAATTCGGTTGACATTTTAACAATTATGTTTGTATCATGCGCTAATTCTAAGGACTGAATAATTACCGCGTTAGTGCAACTTTAAGCTGACTATGTTAAATCAAGGATGATAAAATGAGAAAAAAAGATTTTATAAATCAGGTTGATAGCCTTTACTCCTTGGCTTGGTCTCTAACCTGTAACATCTCCTCTTTACTAGATCAAACAGGTATTCCTGCACATCGTGTTTTTTCTGAATCTGTTATAGATCAGTTTTTCTTCTTTTTGAATAACCCTCCAAAGAACGATGGAAATATTATTTTAATTAATGAAAATATATCTAGTTATATTCAAGAGTTAATAGTTTTAAATTCTAAATTAATATCTTCAATCGATCATGTTGTCATCAAGTCTCTAGCTGTTGAAAATCAAGAAAATAAAAGTTCAGGCTTTTTTTCTAGAATTTTAAATGGCAATCGCTGGTCCGATTGTGCGTCAGTGCGTTTTAATAGGGTTATTTGCCCTGTTTATGAAGAGATCCTTTGTAAAAACTGAATAATCAATTTTAAAATATCTAATGAGGTATTAAATGCGTTTTGCAATAAATAAAGTAATCTTAGCTGTGCTGTTAATGTCACTCACTGCGTGCATGAGCACTAATGTAGAGTTAGACATTACAGCAACAGATAATTTAAATTTAAATCAATTTGATGAAGCACTTCCAGTGGTTCTCAGAGTGTATCAATTGTCTGATATTCAGAGCTTTAAAACAGCGACGTTTGAAGAACTTTGGAAGTCAGATAAATCAGTATTAGCAAATTCATTGATCACGTTAGAAGAACGTACTATTAATCCTGCCGAAAAAACAACGATCGCTTTTGAACAAGCTGAAAATGCTCGTTTTGTGGCAATTGTTGCGTTATTCAGAGATCGCCAAGGAGACAAATGGAAAACGTATTATCAATTAGGTGATGGTCCGGTTAAATTATCGACTGCATTAGATGTGCTGATCACAAATAATGAAGTGCAGTTGCCTGACGTGGATGAGGCACAGTAATGAGTACTAAAGCCCCCGTAAAACCCGTCTGGGCTGAAGGTGTATTATTAGCACAACACCATTTTCAGTTATTTGATGAGTATCATGAGCAAAATCAAATTGTAAGACAGCGACTTATTTCTCCATTGGTATTTGGTATCCAGCATCTTGCAATTGATGAGTCAGCGTTATCACGTGGGCTATTAAAAATTACTAGCTTCAAATTGTTACTTGAAAATGGTCGATTACTTGATTTTGATCGCCAACAACATGACGAATTAAAGCTGGAATTAGATCCTAACCTAGATGAAGTGATTATTTACATCGCGATTGCTGCCAATAAAATCGTTAGTAATATTGAGGGTTATGCAACAACCGGTCAGCTCAGTGCCTATCATGCAGACTATATTGAGTTAAATGATGATCATGATGCTGCACGTAATCGTGAAGTGCTGATAGCGCACCCTAAATTTATATTATTAACAGATAGTGATGTAAAAACTTATTTTGATACTTTAGCGTGTTTGAAAATAGTCCGCGCAGAAGACGGCTCTTTTGTTGTTAATAAACACTTTGTACCACCACTGTTAAATATCAGTGCTTCGGTATATTTAACTGAGCTATTAAATCGCACCGCAAATTTAGTGAATGCGAAAGTCAATGTGTTGCTTAGTCGCAGGAAAAACTTTGGTTCAGTGACTGACTTTGGTCCAAACGAGATGAATAGCTTTTTATTACTTAATGCGATGGCACCTTCAGCAAAGCGGTTGGATCATTTAAAAAGTTTGTCATTAGTTCATCCTGAGCGTTTGTACTGTGAATTGGTTGATTTGATCAGCTCTGTATCGATGTTTGAACACAGTGATTTAGTAAACCAAGTCCCTCCTTATCAGCATAAACAACTCAGCCATGTATTTGGTAAGTTAGATGAGTTGCTAACTAAGCTACTTGAAGGTGTTGTGCCTAAGAAAATGGCTGGCCTTAAACTTGAAAAAATTTCCAATGCTATTCATCAGGTTGCGACTATTGACTCAGCAATTTTTGAGCATAACGACTTTTATCTAGCGGTTTATTTTGAAGCTGAGGATACCAAGTGGATTGAAACATTTAGCGACCAAGTTAAAGTTGGCGCAACTGAAAAACTCGATATTATGATTTCATCAGCCCTTGCAGGTGTTCAGCTAACTCACTGCCAACGGCCGCCAAATAAATTAGCAATAAAGAGTGGATATGAATATTTCCGTCTTGAATCACATGGTTACATTTGGCAGCAAATAATCGAAGAGCAGTCGTTAAGTTTATTTATTCCATTTGGTTTGCAAGCTGCGCAAATCGAAATAGTTACTGTCGCACGCAATTAAGTTAGGTGAAATGATGCAACAACAATCACAACAACAAGATTTAATCGCCTGTATATCACCGGTTATAAATGCGTTATCGCCATTAAAGCTCAAGCAATCAACCGATCTTGAGCTGAACGATTTTCGTGATCAGTTATTAAATAGTTTTGATGAGTTTGAGCGTAATTGTTATGCCCAACAAGTGACGACTAGTGTGATGCAAGAAGTAAAATTTGCTCTTACTGCAATGTGCGATGAGTTTGTAATGAGCTCCGGAGCGCATTTTCGTATGGACTGGATGTCACGACCGCTGCAGTTAGAGTTTTTTGGCAATAACCGTGCAGGTGAAGAGTTTTTTGAGCGTTTAGCGACTTTGCGTACTGGCGGTGAAAATAAATTTGCGGCGTTAGAAGTGTACTATATTTGTTTGCAATTGGGTTTTGAAGGTATCTATAAAGTTAAAGGAATAGAACAGCTTAAAGCTTTGATAGTTGACATTCGTGCACAAATTGAAGATGTCAAAGGCACGCCTAATGCACTGCTTTCTGATAATGGCGTACCTGCTGAAGGGTTTGCTATGAAAGTCGGTCGTAATGTCCCTTATTGGGTTATTCTGTCGATTTGTTTAGGCTCAATCGCTTCCCTATTTGCAGGCTTTCATTTTGTGATCAACAAGCAGGCTACACAGAGTACGCAAACCATAAGTAATCAGGTGGAAGTACTCACTCAATTGAATAAAACCAACGAGACACGATAAGGCAATACCATGCAAGGAAGAGTAAATAAAAGTGGCCTAGTGCATTTTTTACTGGGCTTAGTGTCATCTCGCGCCACAGGACAGTTGATCGGTCTAATTGCAGTGCTGAGCATTGTTTGGTTTGCTGGGCGCATGGTGGGCTTAGACACGACTGATAAAAAGCTGATTGCTATGGGAGCAGTTACGGCGGTATTCATTTTATTTATTTTTACTCGTTGGTTATGGACTAAGCGTTCTGGCGATAAGTTAGCTTCTGAACTTGCAAATCACAATGCGGGCTCAAGTGCTGAGCTTGATGAAATAAAAGAAAAAATGCAAGAAGCGTTAGGCTCATTAAAAGCATCGCACTTAGGCGCTGGCTATCGTGGTAATACCGCTCTTTATGCACTACCTTGGTATATGATCATTGGTCCATCAGCGACCGGTAAAAGTACTTTATTTGCTAACTCTGGATTACATTTTCCGTATTCAAACTCTAGCGAACTGCATATTCAAGGTTTTGGTGGCACACGTAACTGTGATTGGTGGTTTTCAGATCAAGCGATCTTAATTGACACCGCAGGACGTTACACAACTGAGCAATCAGAAAACAAAGAGTGGTTATCATTTTTAAATTTACTGAAAAAGTACCGCCCAAAATTACCTATCAATGGCGTAATGGTCGCAATTAGTGTAGCTGATGTTTTAACCTCTGACAGTGAAGAAATTCGCCAGCATGTAAAGTTAGTCCGTGAACGTATTGAAGAGTTGATCACGCAACTAGGTGTTATTTTCCCTGTTTATATCACTTTCACAAAAACCGATTTAATTAGTGGCTTTGAACCTTTTTTTAATGACTTATCTGAAAAAGAGCGCGAGCAAGTGTGGGGCGCATATTTACTTGATATTAGTGAAGATCAAAAAACCGATCCGGCTGAAATGTTCGAGCTCAGAATGGATGAATTATACGAACGTTTGTGCCAGCAACGTTTAAGTAAAGTGGCCCGTGAACGAAATGAGCATCGTAAACAGTTGATCCTTGATTTTCCTAATCAGTTTAAATCGGCCTCAACAAAACTAACCGAATTTGTAAACTTGCTATTTAAAGCGAATCCGTACCAAGAAGTTCCTTGGTTTGCAGGCGTGTATTTTACCTCAGGTACACAAGAGGGCACACCAATTGAGCGAATCACCAACGGTGTACGCGATCAATTTGGCGCGGTTGTGGTTGAACAAAAACAAGAAACAATCACCCAAAGCTATTTTATTAATCGCGTTTTTAATGATGTTGTTTTTAAACTACAAGATTTAACTCGGGGTAATCGTAAAAAGCGCCTAGTTGGGCGTTGGTTAAAAGGTTTAACTGTAACCACGGGGCTTGCCTCAATAGCGGCGATTACAGCGTTATTGATTACCTCATACACCAGTAATCAGTTATTGCTTAACCAAGGCGAAGCACGCGTGAAAGCGGTGGTTGAAGTTAATGTAAATAAGGCGAAGGCGGATCAAAAGCTAGCTGCAACACTTGCATTATTTGAGCATTATCAGGAGCTTGTAAGTTATGAAAAAAGCTTACCTTGGTATTTTATTTTTGGTATTTACGAAGGTGACGAAACAACTCAAAGTGTCGCGAATGTATTATTTAACCAGTTAAACCAATTGATCACACTTCCTGCTGAAAAACAGGTGTTAGCACAATTAAAACAGTATGAAAGTCGTTGGAACTCTGATGAGCCGGAGTCACGCGTAGGTATTCGACAACCTTATTACGAAGCACTTAAATTACATTTAATGCTAAGCACACACCCCGAACATAAAAATGATGAATTTGCTAAACAGCAGCTACTTAGTTTTATTAGTAATCACTTTAATATTGATTTAACAGCGCAACAAGATACACCCATTTATAGTCAATTAACTGCGTTGTTAGATGTGTATTTAGCTAATTTAGGTACTGATCTAGAGCATCCTGGGAAGATTAATTTTTGGCAAGCAAATGAAACCGCAATTTATACTGCGCGCGAAAGTTTAAATACTCAACCTGAGGCTGAGCCTCTGTATAAGCAAGTGATAACAAGCTTTGCTGAGCGCAAAAAAGCATTACAGCTTAATCAGTTTATGTCGGCTAATAACCGTGATGTATTAAAAAGTAGCTATGCAATTCCTTATGTATATACCAATGCTGGTTGGCAAGAATATGTCTATCCTGAAATTAAACGTATTTCACGGTTAGTGTTCTCAGGCGATTGGGTTATGGGCACCAGTAATGACGAAGGGCAAAATGCTGTAGATGAAGCACAAGCTGAGTCCTTAGCCAAAGCAATGCGTGCTTATTACTTTAAGGATTACGGTAATACTTGGTTCGAATTCTTAAATAGTATTCAAGTCCCAGCGTTTAGAGACTTAAACGATGCAAGTATTGATTTTGCTCGCCTTTCATCAAACGATGGCCCATTGATAGATTTAATGATGCTGGTGAACAATAACATAATGGTTGCTGACGAACCTTCAGCCGTTACCGCGAATAATGACAAAATTGCGACCTTAGTTGCCGGTGCTGCCGACGTTGCGCAGAAAAAAGCAGCAAAAGGAAAGCTAGCTAAACAAGCTATTAACAGCCCTGATTTTTCACAAATGAGTACGGTTAGAGCGCCAGAGTTAGAATCTCGCTTTGCTGATTTACGCCGTTTTACACAAAACGATGATAATAAGCGCAGTTCTGATTACATGGGCCAGTACATTAGTTCATTAAGCAGCATCCACTCAGACATAAAAGCGATGGCGGCGAGTAATGAAGATGATGGCCAAGCTATGATTTTTGTCCAAGATTTACTCTCAGGTAATAATCAAACCAATGCTTTGCAGTCTTCATGGATCATCATTGAAAGCCAAACACGTGCTTTAGACCCACAAACAAAAGAAACGTTGGATACTCTTTTCAAAGCGCCTTTACAAGCGGGTATAGCCACAATTATGGCCAAAGCACGAAGCCAGTTAAATGAAGAGTGGGAAAACCAAGTTTATACAATGTACAGCAACAGCATCGCAGGAAAGTACCCATTTAATCTAAATGGACCTGATGCCGCGATTGCTGATGTGTCGGAGTTTTTAAACACTGAGTCGGGCATATTATGGAACTTTACTAACACTCAACTGAAACCTTTTATGAAAGTACGTCGTGGCGTATGGGAAGAAAAACAGTGGAATGGTGTTGGTATTGGCTTTAGTAAAGAATTACTCGATGGTTTAACAAAAGCAAATAAAGTAACACGTTCACTATTTACTAGTGGCGCAGATTCTGCGGGCTTTAATTTTCAGATGATGCCAGTACCACAAAGAGGCATTCGTGAAACTTATTTAGGCTTTTCAGAGCAAGGTTATCGCTATCGTAATGAGCCGGAGGAGTGGCGTAACTTTTCTTGGCCTGGTCGTGGTGCTGCAGAAAAAGCGATTCTTTATGGTTTAGATAATAAAGGCAATCGAATTTCGATTGAGCAAGATGGTCCGTGGGCGCTACTTAAAGTGCTTAATAATGCTAATGTAAAATGGATAAAAGGCACTGAGTTCTTAGCTACATGGGAACTAACCGATAAGTCAGAACAGCAATTAACAGTACAGTTTTCCTTAAAATCAGGGCGTAATAGCGGTATTTTCTCAAAATATATGCTGACTTCGTTTGCTTTACCGAACTCGTTGTTTTCGAAATCGCCGCAATATGCGCAGTCGAATAATAATTCGGTACAGTAGGGGCGGTTATGTTTAATTTATTTTCTAAAAAGAAATCGCCGTTACTAGTAAAACAGTTTTCTTACGGTTATATGGGGAAAACACCAGTACGACCCGATTTTGTGAAGTTAAATATTTCATCGCGTGAATCAGTGGCATTTGATCATTGGTTACAAGAAGGATTTGCTCACCTTAATCGTGGTCGAAAGGCGAATAATGTTGCTGTACTTAATGGTGTTAAATCGTTGTTTTTTGTATCTGGGAACAGTGAAGACAGTAGTTTGCTTGGTATTTTACAACCAAGTAAAGATAGTAGTGGCCGTTTTTACCCTTTTAGCTCTTTTATACATAGCGGATTAGACACTTATAAACGCCATCCAGCATTTTTGTTTTTATATGCTAGTCATGTGATTGAGCACTTAATTGGTGTGAATGATCGCATTAAAGAAGCGCCATCAATTGATGCGATGGCGGAACAAGCTCATGCTTATAACAAGGTTGCTGATGCGTTGAAGCAGCAACCAAATTTAAATCAAGAGCTAGATAAACTGCGCATGATACCGATGAGTGTGTTGTGGCAGCATCTCCAGATGAATGATGTGCATAAGCGTGCTGTATTAATTGAAGAACTATCTGCAGTATTGAAGTCGATTGCAAATAGAGGCTGTCTACGCAGTCAATTTGGTATTCGTTTACCAATGCCACAGTTTAGTCATGAGAGCGCCTTGGTCGCTGGGTTTTGGCTGCATTTAATAGCATCTGTGGTTGCTGATCACAACTGGCAACCGTGGTTCTTTTATCAACTAGGGTGTGAAGATCATGCGCCTAGTTTAACGGTGTTTTGTCGTCCTGTATCGGCATCCTATTTTAGCTCGATTTGGTTAAATGAAGACAAATCAACACAAATTATTGATTTGACGAATTTACCACTGAGCAAAGTGCCAAGTGACTACAGTATTAATTTTGCCGATATGGATAACGTAAGTGTATACGATGCACTAAGACGATGGTGTAAAGCATGAGTTTAAAGCAACCACATACTCACAATAGCTGGCAACTATGGCTGGATGAACTTGCTGCACCATTGCAAGGTTTACCGTGTGGCGAAGATTTAAAATACGAAGAAACATTTAAAAGTCTCAAAGCATCTTCATCGGGTGTTGGTGAGGTTGATTTTAAAGTGATGTTTATTCAAGCAACTGACTTATTACAGAATAAGAGTAAAGATTTACGTATTGTTAGTTACTTATGCTTAGCTGCAACCAGTGAATTTGGGGTGCAGGGGTTAATTAGTTCAATCAAATTGTTTAATAAGATATTGGCTGATTTTAGCAACGACGTACACCCACTTAAAGAGCGCATGCGCAGTGCTGTAAATACCTGGTTTTTACAGCAACAAGAACGTCTAAAAGGGATTTCGCAAAGTCATTCGGCAACCGCAGAACAATGGGCCGAACTAGATGCGGTATTAACCGATTACAACCAACACTCAGTACCATTATTAGATAGTGAATCAGGTCCTTTATCTACTTTAAACGAGTGGACTGACGAGCAAATGAAACGCAACCCAGTTGCAAAGGCAGTCGAGCCGTCAGTTGTTAGTAAAGACGATACTGAACAAGCACCAAGCGACGGTACACCGGCAATACATTCAACATCATCAGTGCACAGCTCTGTAAGTCAAGTTGCAAGTATTACGGTTGGTGATCTCAGCAGTGACACGGCTTATTTATCAGCTATTCGTGAATTACTGAATTTTGATAAAGAACAAAATAACATCGAGCGGGTGATTAAATTATCACGTGCTGCACGTTGGTCTGGGTTGAAAATACCGGCTAATGAAAATGGTCAAACACGCTTACCAGCACCAAGAGCTGCGGCTTTTGCACCGATTGAAAATGCACTTGCCAGTGAACAACCAGAGCAGGCACTCATGCTTGCTGAAGGCTTATTTATGGAAGGTGCGATGCAATTTAATCTCAACTTACAAATGTTGGTATTAAGTGCGTTAAAACAATTAAATAAAGGCAAGCTAAGTCACTGGCTTGAGCAGCAATTGATTAATTTAACTAGTCAGTTTCCGCTTTTAACTCATTTACAGTACGACGATGGCACAGGGTTATGCAGCCCAGCCAATAAAGAAACGTTACTTGAAATTAGCAATGCACAAACACCAGCAAGCAATAATTCGCAAGGCAATATTTTTGATGAACATTATAGCTTATTGGCTGATGAAGTAGTGCAAGGACAACTCAGTGCTGCGCTTAGCAAGGTTGAGCAATTAAGTACCCCTACCGGGTTTGACCAATCACAAAGCCAATTATTAAAAGCCAAGTTGTTACTTAAAGCGGAGCATTATGAACACGCTTTGGCAATTTTAACCGAATTACTTGAGCAAATTGAAACTTTTCAATTAGCGAAGTGGCAACAACATTTTTGCATGGAAGTATGGCGTTTTGCCAAGCAATGTTACGCCAATCTGTCGTTGGCAGAAAGTGATGAAATGAGTTTAGCTGCTAAGCAAATTAGTCAGCGAATGATGGTAACCAATCCGGCTCAAGCAATAGCTTGGATTTAGTTACAAGAGCCTGACTAATGGGTCGAGGTTAATTGGAATTGATACAAACTGCAAAGGAAGAAACATGACAGATACATTTCAAAAAGAGATCCCAAGAGCTCGGATCAATATCTCTTTAGAGCTTGATACGGATGGCGCATCGCAAAAAAGCGAATTGCCACTAAAAATGCTGGTAATTGGTGATTACTCTAATGGTTTAAATACCCAAGACCTTGCTGAGCGTGAACGCGTAACAATCAATAAAAATAATATTGAGCAAGTGTTAAAAGATATGGCACCAAAGGCAAACTTTCAAGTTGCTAATAAGATCAAAGGCGATGGCGAGATCAACGTGAATTTACAGTTTGATTCGTTTAAATCGTTTGATCCAGAATCAGTTGCTTCACAGGTACCTGAGTTAAATAAAATGATGGCAATGCGTAACTTACTGCGTGACTTGAAATCGAATCTTTTGGATAACTCATCATTACGTAAAGAACTAGAGCGGGTATTACAAAACCAGCCAGAACTTGATGAGTTAAAAGCTAAGCTGGATGAAATTGCCCCGCTTGCTTCTGAAGACGAAAAACACCCAGTTACTGAATAAGGACGTTACCATGTCAATGCAAGAACAATTAAACGTTGCAGCTCATTCAATTGAGCAAGCTCCGGTATCAACCTACGAAAGCCTTTGTAACTTGGTCGATATTGCCCCAGTTGCAGATGAGATCAAATTAGACACTTTTCGTGATGCCAGCAACCTTGCTGAAACCCGTGCGAATGAGCGTTTAACAGCGGCAATCAATGTATTTTTAGATATGGCTGGCAGCAGCGGCCAAGAAGTTACGCGTATCGATAAGTTGTTGTTAGATGACTATATTGCGAAAGTTGATACGATTATCTCACAGCAGTTAGACCAGATTTTACATAATCCAAACTTCCAAAAAATGGAATCAGCTTGGCGTTCATTGCGTTATTTAATTAATCGCACGCCAAACAATGCCAACATCAAAATCGAAATGCTCGACGTTGATAAAGAAACCCTGCGTGATGACTTTGAAGAAGCACCTGATACCACGCAATCAGCATTGTACAAGCATGTTTATACCTCAGATTACGACACCCCAGGTGGCGAACCGGTATCGACTATGGTATCGAACTTTGAGTTTGATTGTTCAGCGCCAGATGTTTCATTACTACAAGAAATTTCACGCGTATCAGCTGCGGCGCACTGCCCATTTATGGGCAGCGTAGGACCTAAGTTTTTCTTGAAAGACTCACTTGATGAAGTATCTAAAATTCAAGATATTGGTTCGTACATGGAGCGTGCTGAATTTTTACGTTGGAAAAACTTCCGTGAATCAGAAGATTCACGCTATATCGGCCTAGCGTTCCCACGTTTCTTATTGCGCTTACCGTATGGTGAAACTAATCCACTGCGTAACTTTAACTACCAAGAAGATGTAAACAGTGAACACCATGAGCGCTATTTATGGGGTAACGCAACGTTTGCTTTTGCCGCCAATATTATTCGCAGTTTCCATGATAATGGTTGGGCAGTTAACATTCGTGGCCCACAGTCGGGCGGTAAAGTTGAGAATTTACCACTTCATTCATTCGAAGCAGGTAAAGGCTCAGAAACTAAGATCCCAACAGAAGTATTGATCTCAGAGACTAAAGAGCTTGAATTTGCTAACCAAGGGTTTATTCCACTTAGTTATTATAAAAATTCAGACTTTGCGTGTTTTTTCTCAGCTAATAGTGCGCAAAAGCCACAAGTGCTTGAAACGCCAGAAGCAACCTCAAACGCACGTATTAACTCGCGTTTACCGTATATCTTCTTAGTATCGCGCATTGCGCATTACTTAAAAGTGTTGCAGCGTGAAAACATAGGTTCGAGTAAACCTCGCCATGAATTAGAGCAGCAGCTTAACGATTGGTTAGGTGCGTTAGTTACTAAAATGAATAACCCTGATGAGTCGTTAATTGCAACGCATCCATTAAAAGATGCCAAAGTGACTGTTGCTGAAATTCCGGGTAACCCAGGTTATTACCGTGTTAGTACGTACATAGTGCCACATTTCCAAGTGGAAGGTATTGATGTGCGCTTAGCACTAGTAGGGCAGATGCCTGGCGAAAAATGAACTGCCAAGCCGCCGATGAAACGCATTTAACGCAGGCTTTTAAAGTGTAAATACGTCAATTTGGTGAGTAGCTGGTTGGTGTAAAAAACGTTATGAAAAAGATTGCCCCAAGTTGGTTGCATCCAACTTGGGACATGTTCCCCAGTGGCATGAAGCAGAGGGCTTTTTGGGGGGCATAAACATGGTTGTTTATGCCAATGCCAACTAACAGGAAACACTTCATTCTAAAAGGAGAATAATGAAATGGCAATTCCAGCGTATATGTGGTTAAAGGATGACCAAGGTAATGACATCAAAGGTTCTGTAACTGTTGCAGAGCGTGAAGGTTCAATTGAGATCCTACACTTTGATCATGAACTTCGCATTCCTACAGATAACGACACGGGTGAACTTACAGGTACACGTAAGCATGAACCGTTTGTAATTACTAAAGCGGTAGATGCAGCTACACCGTATCTGTATAAAGCGTGCTCGAACGGTCAAACACTTAAGCAACTTGAGCTTAAATGGTACCGTATCGATGACACAGGGACTGAGCGTGAGTATTTCTGCCACAAGTTGGAAGATGTAAAAATTACGTCAATCTCACCAACAATGCACAACGTAAAAGACTTAGACAAGGAGCGTTATCCGCACCTTGAAACAGTATGTTTACGTTATAAGCGCATTACTTGGACATACCTTGATGGCAACATCGAGTTCTCTGACTCTTGGACTGAAGGTCGATAAGTCGGAATTTTTAAAGGATATGCGCAAGCATATCCTTTTATCAGAGGTAAGTTCATGGCGTTATTCGATTTTTTAACTCAACCTGTCATTCGTAATGGACATCAAGGTTTTCAGACTGATGAGCAAAATAGTGTCTGTAACCATCTTAATGAGCTGCTTAATGCTCGCCGTGGGGTGTTAAAGCATTTGGCTGATTATGGTTTGCCAGATGTTGAAGATATTTACGAAGGTTTGCCTTATTCGCAACATACTTTGGCGTTTGAGGTTAAAAAATTGATTGAGAAATATGAGCCAAGAGTGCGTTATGCCAATGTTATTCCAATGGAAATACGTGAAGAAAATTGCGTGATCCGACTGGATATTCAAGCATTTTTAACCAGTGGCCAATGTATTAAGTTAAACACGCGGTTTGAATCAGGCGGTAAGGCTGATGTAATGCAGCACGCTAAAAATGGTGATTAATATTTCAATGAAAAGGATATTTTAATGCAGCAATATTTTGATGCTCAAATGCGTTTATTAACGCAGGCCGGTAAACAGTTTGCACAACATTATCCTGAGCATGCGGGCATGTTAAATATTGATGCCTTAAAAGATCGCGACCCGCATATCGAGCGTTTACTCGAAGGTATGGCGTATTTAACTGCGCACACACAAAAACGCTTGGATGAATCAGTACCAGAAGTGTCAGAGCAAGTGCTGCGTCAATTATGTCCTATTCTGCTTAGTTATTACCCTTCAAGTACGGTAGTGAAATTTAGCCCTAAGCTGGCAATGCAAAAGACTCACATGATTGAAAAGGGTCTCACATTAAAAGCAGATACCGCTGTTGTTGATCATAAAAATATTACTTTTACCACCACGCATAATCTAACAGTAGCACCATTCGATGTTGAGCATGTGCGCTACCAAGAATCACATTTAGGTGCAGAGCTGCGCATTGGTTTACGTTTTGTATGCCAAGGTGAGCGTAAAAATTATGACTTATCAAACTTGCAGTTTTATTTACGCGGCGATACCCCGTTATGTAGCTCTTTATTTAAGCTGCTGCAAACGGCAGAGAAACATGCTGAACTTGATTTTGGCCCTGCGCATTTTGAGCATAATAAAAAGCTTAAAGTAAAAGGTTGCAGTGCCACTTATTTAAATATTGATGGGGCTCTTTTACCGAGTGCTGAGCAAAGCCATCCAGGCTATGCATTATTACTAGATTACTTTAATGCCAAAGACCGTTTTTACTTTTTAACTTTTACAGGTTTGCAAGACGTTGAGTTTGCAGATCATATAGACCGCTTTGAAATAGTTTTTCGTGGCTCAAGTAAATTACCACCCGGACACCAATTATCCCGTGAAAACCTACTGATAAACTGCGTGCCTGCAATTAATTTATTTTCCCAAGCGGCAGAGCCAATCAGAATCGAACCCAATCGTACCGACTATATGATCACTGCAGATCAAAATCGTACCGATCATATTTTCAGTTACACCGTCGATTCGGTAATGGGGCGCAACTCGCTCAGTGGTAAAACCTATGATTATACACCTCGTTATCAAAGTGTATTTGAAGATGAGAAAAAGCTATTTACCGTATTAACTAAGGATGTGGGTGCAGCTGCGCCAACTCATTACTTACAGTTGCCTTTCAATCTAAATGATGAAAAAGAAACACTATCTGTTGATTTAACTGCTTTTAATGCAGGCTGGCCTCGGCAATTACTGCAAGAAGGTGATTTAAATATTGGCGGGCGCGATATGCCAAGTATTGCCGAGGTTGAGAATGTTATTAGGCCTACTAATTATTTACCGTGCCCAGATCAACCAAAACATTGGCAGCTGATCAGCTTACTTAATGTTAAGTTTTCCCAAATAACCCAAGTAACCGAGCTTAAACGTTTATTAGTGCTATTTGATTGGTCGCAAAAAGCTGAGAATCGCTTGCGTATTGAGAGCATTCAAAAAATAACGGCTACTCCGATCAGCCAAATAAAGCGTGGAATTTTTATTAAAGGTGTAGATGTAATAATTGATATCGATGAGAGTAAGTTTGTGTGCGATGCCGATCTTTATCATTTTTGTAATATGTTGCACCAATTCTTTTTAATGTACGCACCAATTAATGAAAGTGTGCAGACTCGCGTTAATGCTATTCCTAGCTATAAAACCTGGTGTTGGGATATTGAGCCGGGCAAGAGTTATCAATTATGAGTGTGCATGAACCAGCCATAAAGCATCCCGTTTGGGCTAAATTGCCCAAACCGATTGAGCAATTAATTGCTAAGCCTTGGCAGTTTAATTTATTTAAAGCGATGAGCTTAATTGAAAAGCATTGGGCAACGCCTCACGAACTTGACAAAGGCATTAGTGAGCGGGTGATGTTTAAGCCCTATAAAGAGCTTGGCTTTCCAGCAACTGATGTACGTGCGTGTAGCTTAGATAACCAAGGACGCGGGCGACTCAGTTTATCAACGTCATTCTTGGGTTTGTATGGTGTTGATGCGCCGATGCCACATTACCTGTTAGAGCAAGCAGCAAGTGATGACGAAAGTGGTGACAGGGTTCGGCAATTTTTAGATATGTTTAATCATATTTTATATTGCCAACTTTTTCAGGCGTGGAAAAAGTCACAAATCAATGTTGCAGGACGTGGTGCAGATCAATTTGATCATTTAATAGAAGCCATTTTATCTACAAAAACAGATCAAAAAGTACAATGCGGCATTGCTAGCTTAAAACAAACCAGTGCAGCAGGCTTAACTCAACTACTTAAACATACACTTGCAGTGAAAGAGCTGCACGTTGACGATACCCGCGCTAATTGGCAAACAATTGATGCCCCAAGTACATTTGGTGATGATGCCCAGATGGTACTCGGTGGTTCTGCGGTATTAGGTAGCAAAGTATTAGTAAGTGGCAGTATTTTAACAATTGCCATCGGCCCTGTAGACAGTGAAACTGCCATTAGTTTGAACCCTTTGCATGAGCAAGGTAAAAAAATGGCGGCGTTATTAAGCACTCACTTACCAAATAATGTGCAGTGGTTATGCCAAATAAAAGTGGCTAACGAAGCTGTAGAGCAACAGGCAATCGGTGTGTCACCGTTAATACTTGGACACAACAGTTATTTAGGTAGTGCTGCGGCAAACACAACCGTACACAGCTATACCCATCTTCAATATCAACATTAGTAAGAAACCAGATTTAAGGACAAAACAATGGATGCAAAAGGCATTAAACAACTTATCGACAAGCTAAATGGCCATACCGCGACCGCGCTTGAGTCTGCTGCAGGGTTTGCTAGCAGTCGTAGTCATTTTGAAGTGCTGCCTGAACACTTACTAATTAAGTTGATGGAAGAGGGCAGTAGTGGCGATTTAGAACAAATATTTCACTTTTTTAATATTAATCAAGATGCGGTATGGCATGAGTTGCTTGACTTTTTAAATCGTCAACCTGCGGGTAACCAAAGTAAGCCGGTGTTTTCTCGTCGTTTATATGAATGGTTAGAACGCGCATGGTTGAGCGCTAATGTGCAGCATAAAAGTGATTGGATCAACGGTGCTGCATTGCTTGATGCACTCACGGAGCTATTACCTTATAGCCCTGTGCTTCAATTACCAGCGTTGCTAGATAAAATTGACTCACGCTTTTTAGCCGAAAACCTCGATAAAATTTGTCAAAACTCAAGCGAGCGTTTAAACCCACAGGCAAAAACAGCTCAGCAAACGCAAAATAATGGCCAAAGTGAAGGTGGCGGCGCGCTTGATGAATATTGTGAAGATTTAACCGAAAAAGCTAAGCAAGGAAAAATTGATCCTGTACTCGGGCGAAACGACGAGATACGCATGATGGTGGATGTGTTATGTCGTCGTCGTAAAAACAACCCGATTTTAGTGGGTGATCCGGGAGTCGGTAAAACCGCCGTAGTAGAAGGTTTTGCACAGCGTATTATTGATGGTCAAGTACCTGATGAATTAAAAGGTGTGCGTTTATTAGTCTTAGACATGGGCTTATTACAAGCTGGCGCAGGTGTTAAAGGCGAGTTTGAGCGCCGTTTAAAAACAGTAATTGACGAAGTTAAAAACTCAACCACGCCGATCATTATGTTTATTGATGAAGCACACACCTTAATTGGTGCGGGTGGCGATGCCGGTATGAGCGATGCGGCTAATTTATTAAAACCCGCTCTTGCCAGAGGTGAATTACGCACAGTGGCAGCAACCACCTGGAGTGAGTATAAAAAGTACTTTGAGCGTGATGCCGCATTAGAGCGTCGTTTTCAACTGATCAAAGTCGATGAGCCAACGGAGCAAGCTGCGCAACTTATGCTAGCGGGTTTAAAAGATAAATATCAGCAACATCATAATATCCAAATTACCGATGATGCCATTGAAGCGGCTGTTGTATTGTCAGCTCGTTATATCACAGGTCGTCAGTTACCAGATAAAGCAATTGACGTACTTGATACAGCAGCAGCTCGCGTCAGAATGTCGTTTGCAACTGATCCAGCTGCAATTGAATCTGAGCGAGAGCATATAAATTATTTACAAACTCGGATTGCCAGTATTGCCAGTGAAAGCGAGCAAGGTTTAGCTGTCGATATGGATAAGTTATTGTACTTACAGCAAGAGTTAAATACTGCACAAGCTAAACTTGCTGCATTAACCAGTGCCCGCGAGTCACAAATTGCTACTTTAAGCCAGATCAACGAATTTAAACAAGCAACCAATGCAAGCGAACAAGACAGTGCTGCACTACTTAGCTTGCGCCAAACTTTAAAAGAGCAAAACAGTCAAGATAATGGCTTATTTAGCGAAGTAGACGCTGATGCAGTGGCACAAATAATTTCTCAGTGGACCGGTGTACCTGTTGGTGCCATGGTTAAAGATCAGATCAGTAACCTCATTAATTTAGAAGCGGCAATTGGTCAAGAAGTGATCGGGCAGCAAGCGGGTATGGCAAAAATTGCGCAAGCATTACGTGTCAGCAAAGCGGGGATCAGTAATGAACAAGGGCCGTTAGGGGTATTTTTACTTGCCGGCCCCTCCGGTGTTGGTAAAACTGAAACAGCCCGCTGTTTAGCTAAGCAATTGTTTGGTGGCGAGAAGTTCTTAACCACTATCAATATGAGTGAATATCAAGAGTCGCATACAGTATCGCAGCTTAAAGGTTCACCTCCTGGTTATGTAGGTTACGGTGAAGGCGGTGTATTAACTGAAGCGGTAAGACAGCGCCCGTACTCAGTAATTTTGCTTGATGAAGTAGAAAAAGCGCATAAAGATGTGCTTAACATGTTTTATCAAGTATTTGAACGCGGCAATATGCGTGATGGTGAAGGCCGTGAAATTGACTTCAAAAACACCGTGATCATCATGACGTCTAACTTAGGTTCAGCAGAGCTAATTGATGCATGCACACCACCAACAGTGATCGATTTGAGTCCAGAGCAAGACGATGATGTAGAACAACCGACTGAGCAGCAGCAAGCCATTAATGACGCACTCAATCCAACGGATGCACCGATTAATGAAGATGGTAGCCCATGGCAAGTGCCGTCAATTGGTGCGTTAAGTGAATTAATTAAGCCACAGTTACTACAATTCTTCGCACCAGCTTTACTTGCACGCATGCAAGTAGTGCCTTATTTAGCGCTTGATCAAGATGCACTGCAAGCAATTGTTAGTTTAAAACTAGAAGCGATTGCTAAGCGTCTTGCTACAAATCATAAAATGCAACTGCGTGTTGATGCAAGTGTATTGAGTAAGTTAACTCAGCAATGCCAGCTTTCAGACAGCGGTGCTCGGATGGTAAATGCAGTCATTGAAAGACAAATTTTACCAGGAATTGCTAAATCTATTTTGGAATATATGGCGCAAGAAGATATGCCAGATATTTTAACGTTAACGGTTGATAAGCAAGACGAAATCACCGCAATATTTGCCGATAACGCCTAATTTAATAGATAAAAAAGGATTGAAAATGGGACTCATGGACATCTTTAGTGAACATAAAGCGAATACCAGTCATTTTAGCGTAAGTATACAAGGCTTACCTGATGGCATGGTGCAGGTAACTGACTTCACATCAATTAATGATAGCTTATGTGAAGACTATGAATTTAATATTCAAGTATTGAGTCAGGAACATTTAACTGCGCAAACGTTGCTAGGTAAAGATGCCAGTTTGAGTTTGGTGTGGTCTATGACAGATCGGACTATCTCAGGTTTACTAAGTCGTTTTGTAGCCCATGGTAAAAGTCACCAAGGTTATCATTACACGTTAGTGTTGAGTTCTTATTTAACTTTACTTAAGCATCAACATTCCAATCGTGTTTTTACGGCGATGGATCCCGCTGCCATTATTAAAAGTGTGTTTAGTAAAGCGGGCTTCCCAATGCAAAAATTTAGTATGCAAGCCAGCGGCCCTAGCCTCGATATGACAGTGCAATATAACGAAACTGATTATGAGTTTGTTACGCGTTTAATGCGTAAACATGGCTTTGTTTATAGTTTTGTTGAGCAAACTTACGCGGATTGCACTTTTAAAGTATGCAATAGCAGCAAAGATATTGCGGCTCTGTTTGATGAAGTAAACTTAAGTTATGTGCCACCATCTGGGCAAGTACGTACTAGCGAAACAATCTTCGCAATTAGTCGCCAAGCCCAACTTCAGCCGCAAAGTATTGCGTTAAACGATTATAACTACCGCGCACCAGGTAATTTACAGGTATCGGCGCAAAATAGCGCTTCGCAACCAGGATTTGGTGAAGACAGTCATTATGGTAATAACTATGCAACTTCTGGCGAGGGCAATACGCTTGCTAAAACGCGTCAGCAAGCGTTTGATTGTCAACGAGAGCAATTGATTATCGACAGTGATTGCAGGGCGCTTAGACCAGGAATGATTTTAACTATTTATGATCATCCAGATCATAATGGCCAATATTTGGTTGTGCGTGTTGATCATAAGGGTAGCCAGCAAGCAGGTGTGGAATATGGCGCTAACGTAAAAGGCTTAACTTATAAAAATCAGGCGTACTTGGTCCCATCGGATCAACAGTTTAAAGCACAGTTACTTCCAGAAAGACGTGTATTTGCAACTTTTAACGCACTAGTAGAGCAAGAAATTGATGATGATGGTAATTACGTAGTAAAACTGCCATTTAATCAAGATGGTGAAGGCCAACAAAGCCGCCCAACACGCTTAATGCAACCTTATGGTGGCAGTGGTCATGGCATGCACTTTCCGCTTACACAAGGTACTGAGGTATTAGTTTGTGGCGAAAATGGCGATTTAGACAGACCCATTATTTTAGGTGCGTTATACAACCAAAATGCACCTAACCCAGTTACCAGCCAAAATCCGACCGAGAATAAGCTCGTTACTAAAGCTGGCCACAGTTTAATAATGGATGATAAAAAAGGCGAAGAAAAAATTAGCCTTGCTAATAAAAATAATAAAAACCAACTATTACTTGATGCCACCAATGGCGCACATCAAGCAACGCTTAAGTCTGTAGATGGCGATGTAAAAATATCAGCGAAAGAAAATCTGCAATTTGTTGCTGAAAACGACGCCACCTTTACGGTTGCCAATGACTTTACTACGCGGGTAGAGAATAACTTGCAAATGCAAACCCGCGAAGGGGATATCACAGTAACATCGGCGGCAGATTTAACCCTCAAAGCCACCTCAAACACACGTATTGAAGCAACCGATGGCAGCTTAGAGCTTAAAGCGGATCAAGAGCTTAAATTACAAGGTGAACAAGATGTTAGCGCATATTCGGTTGACGGCAATTTAGAACTGCAAGCCCCCAATGGCGATATAGAAATTAGTAGTGGCGCAAATATTACCATTAAAGCGGATGGTCAAGGATCACTGCAATTGAGTCAAGGCGGTGCGAGTATTGAAATTGATGCCGGTGGTAACTTAACCATTGATGCGACAAGTATTACTTTATCGGCCAGTAATATCGCCGTGAAAGGCAGTGCAATTAGTAATAACTAGTTGAAAAGGAGTTTATTATGAGCGCTCAGATCCAAAGTATATTCAATCACGATCAACATTTAGCGTGTGTGAGTCGTGTCGACAGTTTTGGCCGTGTAAAAGCGGTATTAATTAATAATGTTGAACATCAAGTTATTGCGCAAGGCGCGCATGTCAGCATCGCAGAAGTAGGGGCTAATGTATTACTTGTACATAGCGCACAAGGCTTTATTGTGACGGCGCTCTTAGCGCAAGCGGATCAAGCACCTGCCGCGCAAATTAATAATTCGCAAGGGCATATCGTTATTGAAGCCCAGCAAAGTGTTAGCCTACAAACGGCCAAGGGTAGTGTTGAGGTATATGCAGACGGTACTATCGTGCTTGAAGGGCAAGATATTACAGCAAACAGCGAGCAAGACCTTACCTTGGCTGGCTGGCCAATTAGGCTTAATTAGCACTATGTTCGCACCTGTATATAAAGTAAAACTTCATAATCAGCGCCTCACCACCTTGTTAAAGCACCGGCAAAAGTTGTTGCAGCAAGGGGCGTTTTCGTTGGCACGTTTTAGCGTGATCGACACGCAAATGCTCAATCATTTATATACCCTAAGTGAGTTGGCAGGCGAAGCGCCAACAGATTATTTTTCAGCGCAAAACTTAACCCAAGTAAGCGAGTTAACATGGCAGGCTTTGTGTGAACTTGCGCAGCAAAATAGCGAACATAGTGAAGTATATCGTTTAATAGCGGCTGATTTATTCATTACTGCTATTGATGACTTTACTGCCTACTTTCATAGCTTAAGAGGCAGTGAGCAATTAGCGCAGTGTGAATTACTTCAACATAATTTAAAGCATTGGCAGCTTAACGATTTAAAAGCGCTACGCACCAGTGTACTTGAAGGCAAAGAAAAACCCCAAAACGTGGTTAAAACCTTATTATTTTCACAACCTCTTACAACCAGTGAATTACTCGCAGCGGTATTACACAAAGATTTTGAGATTGCCTTTGCTGCGTTAGTAAATAGTTATTGTGCAGGGCATGACGATGTAAGCGATAAGCTATTTAAAGTGTTTGCAAAAACCGCAGATGAACAGCAAAAAGCACAATTACTCGCTTTAGCGGGTTTACTTAATGACACGCGTTGGTACGAACCCTGTGCATTATTTTGCAAAGCAAATCCAGAGCACTGCTCGTTTGTATTAAGTCATTTTGTTTATAAACAAGCGCTGCCATTAGTGATGGATTTAATGACCATCGCAGTAACACAACCAAGTGCTTATGCAGCGTGGCTCACATTAACAGATAGGCCGCTTGCCAAAGCTGAAAAAATGTCAGTCGTCAGTGATAACAATGCAGTAAAACCGCAAAGCGGCATTAACCTTGATGATGCCGAGCATGTAAGGCAAGCGTTTGCAATGCAAGCAGGTGAGCAACTTTTAATGGGCATTAGTTTTACCAAAGCCAATAGCGCACAAAAACTCGCTAAATTAGCAGGCTCTTTAGTACAACGTGTTATTGCCCCTCATTTTGATTTAACAAGTGCATGCGGTTTATTTCATGTCCAGCAAAGTGCATCGCAGTGGCAATTACTGTTAAGTGAAAAAGTGGAAAACGTTCATGCTTCATAATCTTTCTCCTTGGCAAGCCAGCACGTTTAGCGGCTGGTTAGAAGACAGTACTGAAGGTCAAGTGGTGGTGGTAAAACAAAGCTTTGAGTTTGATGAGCAAGGCAACGTTACAGCCATTGAACCCGGCCCTGAGATTGTTATTGCTGATGATTACCAAGGCGATCCTAACAGCTCACCGATTTGTGAAGTAAACGAGCAGGTGGCTTTTAAGTATGGCTTTGAAGTATATGGTAATTGCACTGCTTATCCGCCAAAAGGAAAAGACGCGCGCGTTATTGAGGTTGAGCTGGGCCTTGATTCGCCTTCGCAACCTTTGTTTAAAAAGCGTTTACGTGTAACCGGGGCGCGTTATTGGCGACGCTCGTTGCTTGGGCCAGTAGCTACAGATCCAGATATTATTACCCCAGTGGCACTCAATTATATGCAGGCTTTTGGTGGCAAAGAGCTAAATAACGAGAGCAACACGTTCTTAGAAAACCCAATCGGCCGTGGTTTTAAACTTAAAAATAAGCACGCGGTTGGCCAGCAGTTACCCAGTGTTGAATACGCTAACTCATTACTTAGAAAACCTAGCCACAGCACACCGGTCGCAAGCTTTTCGGCCATACCAAGCCATTGGTCGCCACGAGTTGAACGCTTACCAGAAATAGACGAAACAGCACTTATGGCGGGAGAGTACCCGTTTAAAACAACACAGCCAAAAGATTTATACAACACAGCGCCCATTGATCAGCAAGTTGCAGCCGAGTTTGGCAAAGGCTGGGCGTTTCAGTTAACAGGGCTTTATCCATTACAACAATACGGACAACAACAACGTATAGAACTGCCGTACCAAAAACCTATTGTGGAAGTGGTAAATACACTAGCCCGCGAGCGGCTAACCATGCGCTGCGACACCTTAGTAATTGATTCCGACGCCCAGTGTTTTTCTCTGCTTTGGCGCGGTCATATTAGTCTTGAAAAAGTAGGCGCAAATAGTCAAATACTCGTTGCCTCAGAAGAAAATAGCGGTAAAGAAAATTAATATGAAACAACTTACTTTTAACAGTCTTTATCATATTAATGCTGCCGGCTGTACATCAAGCAGCTTGTATACTGCAGTGGCTAATAAAATGCTTTTTTCTAAACCAAGTAAAGCATTAATTCGATGTGATATTAGTTTAGATGCGCCGTATATTTTTGTTGAAATAGACGAACTTGCGCAACTCGATAGAGTCACGCGCTGTTTATTAATGCTCTCGCACCTACTTGAGCAAGTTGATATAGCCACGTTAAGGCAAACAAACCGCATTAGCCAAATTGTATTTATACTGCCTGTTGATGAAATTGAACAGCCACTGATAAGCGATGAAACACTCGCTGAACTACTCCAAGAGTGTATTGCAGAACAAATACCCGCCTATTCACAAATGCCAACCTGTGACTTAACCACCTTAAACAACGACACCTTAGTGATTGCGGTGGATTCATGTAATAGCTATCAATATGTGAGTGAGCAAGCTAAGCGCTGCACCGTGCAAGTATTAAACGGCCCTCCGGGCGTTATATATGGCGAAGGCGGGTATGCACTGTTAATACACCCGCAGGGTAAGCTTACAGCGCAATTATATGACGGCCAAATGACGGCACAATTAGCGCAGGCCAATTGCACCAGCCAAGACAGTTATTTATTTGCGGGCGAACAATCACTCAAGTGGCAAAAAAAATGGTTTGCTTACACGCAAAAATTGTACAAAAAAGGCCAACCGCTTATCGAGCTTGCAGAGTTAGCAACCACCATAGGTCATCAAGGGGTCGCCAATTCAGTCGCAGGATTAACACTGGCACAGAGCTATTTATGCAATCCACTCACACGCTCACTTGATCAAGTGTTTGTTATTTATAATGCGCCCAGCGAGCTGCTAGTCAAAATTTCAAGGAGTGAAAACTAATGCCTTACATTAACGCCACAGCAGGCAAACAAACAGGCAGTGTGCAATATGATATAGACACACTGACTGCCGATGTACGCACGGGTGGCTCGGTCACATGGCGTCACAACAACCCAACATTAATCGGCCTAAATAACAGCGCCCGAAGCAATAACGCATTGGGTAAGGCCAATGGCATTGCTATTTTTGAAGACCAAGCCACCGGCGAAGCCGCTTTTTTAGCCGAAATAGCCAGACCAAAATACCGTGAAAAAACACTCGGTGAAATGGTGAGTATTTTTATACCGGATTACATCATTCCGCCACCAGAATGGGATAGTGAAAAAAATGAACCGGTCCTACCGTGGAATGAGCCGCAATCGAATATGGATGTGAATAAGCCGATTAGCAACGCGCAAGATTTCTTAGATTTGGTATCAACGCATTTAGGCTGGGAAGAGGGAGAGCAAGAGCAGCTAACAAAAGATACTGAAAGTGAAGCCCCCGAGGTGCAAGCAGTATCGGGGCAAAATGTGCTGATAAATGGTCGCACCGCAGTGCACCAAGATAGCCGCGGCAAGCTGATGACGGTTGATGTGTGCTTAACTACTATTGGCACCAGCGTTGTACCAATTCCATACGCAAATAAAGCGCAATCAAGTGACGTTACAGATGTTGCCAGCTCAGTAAAAGTCAATGGCAATGGCGCCGCTAATATAAATAGCACTTTTTCACAAAGCTCAGGTGACTCCCCTGGTGATAAAAAAGGCGTCGCGAGTAAGAAAAACGACGGTGAAGCTGAATTTATCATGGGCTCGTTTAATGTATTAATTGAAGGTAAACCCGCTGTACGCCAAGGTGACCCGATGATCTCCAATTCTAAAAACACCCCGCCTGCACCACTTATGCAATCAGGCGGCCCCGCACCAAGAGGGTTGAGCGTGCAAGTGAGGGATTTAGATACGCAAAGTGAAGACCCAGCAGAGGCTGCTTTTATCGTAGAAACAAACGCAAATAATAATTTAATTGGTCAAGGAAAATTCACCGTTACTCAAGGTGCATTTAATAATAATCAAGTTTTTGATGAGGGAGTTTAAATGACAACACAATATGTATACGCCCCTAGGATTGTTGATGAAGCTAAAGATTGTAGCTTAAACCTGTTTTTGCAGAGTTTCTCTGGCCCAGAGTTATGCATTCCTTTTGGTAAAGCCGCTAAAAAGTTAAAGTCACAAGACTTAGCAGCTGATCAAAAGCCAACATTTGTAACAGTAACGCCACTCGTATTTAAAGACTACACACTAGATAAAAGTAAAGCGGGTGCGCCTGAATTTATCCCGATGGATAAGTTCAGACCTTTACCTGAGGAAAATGCTGCATACGGTTATTACTATATCTATATCAATGGTTTTTTGTGGCGTGAGATTGCAGCGTTAGCCGATAAGCAATTGAGTGATGTTGATTTATCCTTATATCACAGTCAGGATTTTAGGCCACATACTAGTGTATTTAATCAAGATATTTTATTACCACGTAAAATAATAGGGTTATTTGGCTCAGCCGCAGCGGCGCAGGCACCAGATGTTCAAATTGCTTTTTCTCGAGTGCAATGGTCTTGGGAATATATCACCGCATTAGGTGGCATGTATGAAAGTGATTCTCGTCTTAGCAAAAAGCCCTTGCTGGGCAAGTGTGATGATACTCAAACAGCGAGCCGTTACCGCACTAAAAGAATGCAATCATTGGATTTAAGTAACGCTCCAAACTGGGGTTCAATTAGAAATATGGATGTTTTAGGTGGTAAAGTAAACGTCTTCATACATGATGTTTTAGGTATTGCACAGGCACAAAAAGTAACTGCAGATTATTATGTTCAAGTTTTAAAAAATCACCAAACTCAACTTGAATCAAACGGGTTTTATAAATCAGCAATGCTCGCTCACCAGCTGTATTTTAATGATAAATTATGGCAAAAGCAGGCGCTCAGCACACCTAAAACGATGTATAAGCCTTTTGAAAAAGAAGACCCACAAAGCAGAAATACACGAAAAGCTGCTGGAGAAGTGTCTGAGCAGGAATTAGAAAAGTATTTATTAGGATCTGATACATCAACAGTAATTAATGCTGTTGAAGGCTACTTAGATGCGCGAGAAAAACTCTATGATTTATATTATTTAGATTGCCAAGCTCAACAGTTAACGTTACATGAGATCAGTCAACAAATTAATATTGACCCACCAGCAGAATGGGAAGATTTGGTTAAAGATTTCACCACCGCTGGCGTATTAAGTTATGGCCTTGCTGCTGAATTTATTTGTGAGCAATTAATCACACTTATCTTACCCAAAACAACGCTATCAGCTTATTTGCCTGCGCTATGCGATAAAGCTAAAAAGAAAAAACTGATTGACCGTTTAGATCAGCAGTTTGAAGACAATAAAGCGCTGGTGCTTGAGATAACACAAACTAGAGATAACTGGTTTAGTAAGCAGTTTTGTGTACACCCTGACGCCTATGGCGATAACTTAGTAAACGTAGATTATGATGAGGATTTAATAGCCAATACGGTTGAAGGCTTTAATCCTAAAAAGTTTGATCATGACAAAATTAAAGAAGAGCTTGCATTGCCGTTTATACCCGCTTATTTATCAAACAAAAGCGTACTTGATGTTGTCTCAAAAGGACTAAATGAGTGGTTGGGCTTACAAGAACGAGTGTTTTCTACTTTTGTTAAAAAGCTGACAGAAAAGGGAATTGATTACCATCACTTAATTGGTGGCTTTAGCAAGTCACGCAATATTGCACAGTTTAAAAACCTACAAATACACCCAGCAAATGCAGTACCTGAGGGGCGTTTTGCATTAAACATGGATATTGTAAGCCATCCGCTATTAAATGACTTAAAAACTAAAAAGCAACGTAATGCATTTAAAAACATAGTTGATGCAATAGAAAGTAAAGGTAAAATAAGTTCCACCAATACAAACCAAGTTATTACAGTCGCAAAAGCTTTAAAGCAGCCTCTTTTCTTAAATGGTATTAATGCCAGTAATCAACGGTTATTTAAACAAACAATTGCTTTAGTGACACAAATGGCAAAAATGGTATTAGAGCAAAAAACGCTAGCTGCTCTCATGTCTGGCAGTCAATCTTATGTACTAACATTGCCTGAAAATGATATTCCCGCCAAAGTATTATTCGACAGCCCCGCGAGAAGTCTTGGTGAAGAGTTTCATTATCGTGGCTTAGACTCAAATATGCTTAAACGCATAACACTCGCAGCAGGGCGTTTTGTGTCTATCCCTCTACTATTTTTGACCGGCTATAGCAGTTATGTTGCTTATGGTGATTATGAAAAAGAGTTTAAAAAAGGCGATCTTTATGAAGGAGCTAAGCATTTAGCATTAATAGGGGGAACTTTAGCTGCAGTTGGTACTGTTTGGGAAACCTATGGTAAACAGACAAATATAAAAAAAATTATAACAGGGACTAACAATACACGTTTATTAGGGTTTGCAGCTGAATTAAGTATTTTGAGAAGCTTTTCTGGTGCAATGGGTTCTTTAATGGGGTTAATACAATTATACGACGGAATACAATTGATAAGTAAAACTGATACAGATGCAGGTGTTGCTATGTTTGCAGCCGCCGGCTTCAGTATAGGATTAGGGATACACACAATTTACTTTGCCACGTTAGGTCCTTGGGGCTGGGCGTTATTTATAGGTTCAATTGCCTTTTATCTATTATCAGTATGGTTAACGGATAGTAAGCTGGAAATATGGGCAAAGTTTGGTCCGTTTGCCAAAAATAAGCGAGGTCTATTTGCTGGTGAAGAGGGGGCCATTTACAATACTTTCTCAGATCCAAACCAATATTTTAAATATATCCAAAGCGTATTGTTTTCGCCTAAAGTGACTATTAATGAACCTAGCTTCTTTCAATCCACATCATATTATACAGTGAAAGTTGAATTGCCAATGTTCATAGTGGGTAAATCTGAGTTGCTTTTAGATGTAAAATACTCATGGCGGCATCCAACAACGTTGAATGTTTATAAAAAAGCGACTTGGGTTGAAGGCACTAAAGAGTATTTAGCTGAATTTGATGAAAATAGCCTGAGCTTAAATGCAGCCACCTATGAGTTTGAAATTGAATCACCGAACATTAGTGTGTTTGATGTTGAAATAACATCAACACTTATATACAACGAAGATTTAACGTTACCGATAGATTTTGATGCGTTTGAAAAGCCAATTGAAAATGCCTCACTTGAATTAGCAATTGCATAAGGAAAGTAATGCAAAATAATGACTACCTAGCCGTTGATATCATGCCTAAAAAAACGCGATTTAATTGTTTTTTTTACCCTGAGAGATTAAATAGCCTCAAGGACAAATTCAAAGGCTTATGCTATTTGTATAACTGGATAGATACTGACATGCATTTAGTTGAAACCCAACCGCAAAGATATCGGTCTTTTAAGTGTGGCAACGATCCTATAAAAACGCTCTTCTTTGGACCAATGGCAATTGGGTTTACTTTAAGTTTGCTATTTGTCATTTCTTGTGTTGTTGCTACCTACTCGGACGAACCTTATCAATGGTGGGTACCGTTACTTACATTTAGTTGGAATTTATTTTTCTTGAATGTATTACCAGTTACATTTAGGTTTACATCTAAAAAAATAATATATTTTGATAGATTAAAGCAGACAGTGGGTTTTACTTTCAATATACCAGACTGTGAACAGCGTGATGAATTAGGTAATTGCTGCTTTAGTTGGGATGAAATAGTGTGTCGACTTGATATTGCATCTACGCGTCCGGGAGTTGTAAGCTACTTCCCGAGTATTAGCCATATTGATTTAGAAAAGTATCCAAAGACTAAAATGCTAGGTACGGTGGCGGATAATGGAGAAACACCAGCATATTGTTACTTGTATTGGGAAAGTAATGTACGTTTCATGGATTTAACTAAACCTTTACCTGATGTACCTGAATATGAAGAACACCGGCATTTAGACCCACGGACAGCTGAGTTTGATATTCAAAATAATAGACCTGTAGGTTTTTGGCTCGACTTTTCATTTTCGCAACAACAAGAAATTTGGCGAAAATTAAAAGAAGAAGCTTATGACTTTGATTGGCTGAAGGGAAAGCCTAACGAAGAAATAACCAAACCTTGGCTGCATTTTAAAGGTGAGCCTGAGCGTATCGAAAAACTAACATGGAAATACAAAGCAAAGCGCTTAGCATTGCAGTTGTTTATGGGAATACCTTGAACATCTTATAATTAGAATAGGAGTTAAAATGGGTGTCTAGCTTATTTCCAATGACGTCGAAGATGCAAAAAATATGCAGAAATGATACAACTTCAAATGTCACGTTACACAAAGCATAGAGTATTTAAACAACCCCCCCAATTCCCCCATATTAGTAGATGCGATATGGATGCTTCAGCCTGCACGAACAGGGTGGCAAGCAGAAATAAATTACAATGCATTTTTGACTGAATTTGGTTTGCAGCCAGGCGACCAGATAGAACTCAAACTAGAAGCCACGGTGTACCCCAGTGGTAAAGGTCAACCAACAATTCAAGGGTTTAATAGTATTTATGGCTTACCAATCGAATATTACAAAGCAGGTGAAAAGCCAGGGTTCTTTTCTTGGGGCGATGAGCGCAAGTATAGCCACCTCATTGGCCAAGTCATTAGCCAAGCCATCATTCATTTATAAAGGGTAAATTATAAAAAAGCCAAGTTTTAATAAGTTGAGTTGTAAAAACAATACATAATGAAGTACAGCAAATAAAGGAGTAACAATGAGTAGTAATGATAAAAGCTCAGAGAAATCAAGCGAACTTGATGACTTAATTGATAACCTTATTAGTGATGAGGATCTTGAGCGCTATTTTGCTGAACAAAAAGACGGTTTAACTCATGAAGAACGGGAAAAAATAAAAAGAGAAAACCGTGTTAACGCGATTAACCAGTGGTGCGCTGAAAACCCAAATCGAGACCCTACCAGATCAAAAGATAAAACCATCAAACAACTGGCGTTAGATGAAGAAGCAGTGGTGCGATTAGAAGAGTTTAGAAAAAATAACCCCGAAAAAGCTGCAGAAAATAAAAGGAGAGCCGAAAACAGAAGCAAATACTTTGATGATAGACAAACCTACAGAGAGCAACTGTCTAGAGATTATTTGCATAAAGACAGTTATGAGACGCGACTAAGAAAAGCCGAAGCACTCAATGGCTGCGGGTTTAAAACCCGCACATTTAAAAGTAAGCGTTTCACTGATGAATATGCAGCAGAGCTTAAGTCGCCTAATAGTGGCTCAACGCTTGAGGGGCACTGGGTTCGCGGAGATGGGCAACAACTTGCTATTTCATGGTTTGGAGGATGGTCAAACTTATTTACTATTCTTGGCTTTGGTTGTACGAGCCTGGCTTTATTGACTTTCTTATTTCATATTTTTGCGATTTTTATGAACGGGTTTGAATATTTCTGGGTGATGGCTTCAATCTATGTGACGCTCTTTGGTTTGGGTTTTTTCACTTTAAAACACCGCGCCATATTATCGCACCGAGATAATTTTTATTTTAATCGCCATACCGGGCTTGTAAAAACCCCTCATACTTTGTTTAGAAAACCGTTTTATTTACCTTACGAAGACATTGTTTGCTATGGTGCAAATGAGCGTAATGTCGGTTCAGCCCGCGGTGGTTCACGTGTGTTTGTATCTCTTATGGTGCCGTTAAAATACCCTAAACATTATCGCTTTACCAAGCCTACTTTTTATGTAGGTGGTTCAAATCGTCAATGGGATTCACTGGCATACGCCACAGCCATGACCTTTATGGATACATCAATCCCGCTTGGGACACACTTATATCAATCAATAGAGCACTACTTCAAAATAGATAAAGATATAACAGAAAAACACGGATTTCCTGAGGAGTTAAAACCCTATTTAGACCCAACAGATTGCCAAGTTAACCGTCAGGAAGTGTGGTAATTAAAAGCTAAATCGCTCTTTAAAAATTTAAAAAATTGAACCTAAAGTGATGCATTTAATTGCTTTAGGTTTAGTTTGCAGCTTCTGTTAGTAGTGGCGTTGTTATTTTTCCTGATGGAAAATTAAGAAGACAGCCACCTTGAAATCCGCGTACTTTAGAAATGGAATAACAATGACACCCATCTTAATTTTTTAGTGACTGATTTATCAAGTGGGCAGGGTATACGGCTCGATATAAATCAGCATAATTGCGCCGCCATATTTTAAGCGCTCAACACAACCAGAATCACGTTTAGACTACGTGTTAAAACGTATCCAAAAGGTAAAGGGGCGTCAGTGAGCACAGCCTTTGAGGATAATAAATTTATATTACCTGTATCAAAACGCGATGAAAACGGCGAACTTGAAGAGCCAAATAAATGGCTCACAACAGAAGTGAATTTATCACTATTAAATTATGCGCTAAAAGAAGAATTAGGACTTGAGTAACAATATGATAAACACCGAACAAGTATCAGCATTACGGCCCCCTAAAAAACCAACTGACATGGGAAAGCACTACCGAAAAGTAGACGTCGATTATGACAACTTGTTAGGAGTAAACGATATATATTCAACTGATGGTCGTTATTATGGCGTATTATTAATATCAAGTATGAGGGATATCTTCCAAACTGCTACCGTTTTTACGGCATTAGTTTTTTTTGGTGTTTCAATTTTTATGCAAATTACGACTTTATTTAAAGCTGCCAGTATGGAGCAGTTTTTAGGTGCACATTTTTTTCACCCTTTGTTTATCCTAGGACAAGTTTTGTTATTAATAATTGCTTTTATTTACCACCGTAAAGCAAAAATCCCCAGAGCAACCTCCGTCATCTTTGACCGAAAAACCGGCAATGTAAATTTCCCTGCGTTTGGTGGCAACCCTGAACTTGTGATCCCATTTGAAGAAGTTGAGATGTATCGAGGCTCGTTAGGCTTTAGTTTGGGAAGAGGCATGCCTGTAACAAGTTTAATCCCTAAAAAGTACCCTAAACATGGCAAAAGGGATTGCCAATACATCGTCGCGTTTGCTGATAGTTACGATGGAGCTTGTCAATCGTGGACATTATTAACGGAATTTATGGATAAAAATAAACCAATCCCCTTTGGGCTTCTGCAGTCTGTTCAGGATTACCTCGACAAAGGATATAGCACAGTTTGGAAGGGCGATAAAATTGGCCCTTACATGGAAAATTACCCACTGGATCCCGAGATAAAAAATAACTATAAATATGTCTTTCATACGGATATTGATGGCGAAAAAGAATACCCGAGGGATGAGGTTAATTATGTTATTGCTCCCTTTAGTGATGACCCAGTATTGCTAGAGAAAAACATAAAACGTGCGTACGAGCTCAATATTTTACTTTTGTGATTAAAGTTATTTAAAAATAGATTTACAGGCCAAACGCTCTTTAACAATCAGAAAAGGAATTCAAACGAGGCACTTTAAAGTGCCAAGGTTGATTAAACAATAAGGATATTAAATGCAAAATAATGACTACCTAGCCGTTGATATCATGGGTAAAAAAACGCGATTTAATCGCTTTTTTTACCCAGAAAGATTAAATAGCCTCAAGAAAAAATTTAAAGGCTTATGCTATTTGTATGATTTACCGACAAAAAAGCAAAAAGTAATTCAAAAACACCCAGAGCGATATAAAGTAGAAATGTGTGGGAATAGCCCAATTAGAGTTATATTATTTGGCCCAATCATAATCGGCTTTGTTTTAAGTTTGTTACTATTACTATCTTGCATTGTAATGACATATTCGGATGAACCTTATCATTGGTGGGTGCCCGCACTTACTTTTTCTTGGAACCTGTTTTTTCTTAATTTATTACCAATAACAGATAGTTACATCCCTAAAAAGCAAATATATTTTGACAGAAAAAAACAGTTAGTCGGCTTTACCTATAAGATACCCGGTTGTGAAGAGCGTGATGAGCTGGGTAATTGCTGTTTTAAATGGGCTGATATTGTATGCCACCTTGATATAGTGGCAACACGCCCGGGCGTAATGGGGTTTGTGCCTTATATTAGTCATGTTGATGAGGATAAATACCCCGCCACTAAAATTGTTGTTCAAGTGCCTGATAACTCAAATAACCCGATGAACTGCTATTTATATTGGGAACGAGTAGTGCGGTTTATGGATAACAACCAACCACTGCCTGATGTGCCTGAGTATGAAAACTGCCGCCACCTTGATGAACTCACAGCTGAATTTGATAAGCAAAATGACAGACCCAATAATTTTTGGAGCGATTTTTCGCTTGCTCAACAAGTCGAAATTTGGCAAAAATTCAATAAAGAGGCTGCTCATTTTAATTGGCTCAGAGCGACACCGAACGAAGAAATAACCAAACCTTGGCTGCATTTTAAAGGTGAGCCTGAGCGTATCGAAAAACTAACATGGAAATACAAAGCAAAGCGCTTAGCACTGCAGTTGTTTATGGGAATACCTTAAAAGATGATTTTATGTATAGCATGCAACTAGGATTCTGATAAAAATTAAAAATGGAATTCAAGCCTAGGGGTTATGCACCCATCTAGGTTTATTGGCACACTGACGACTAAGGAAGTAAAAAGGAAATTAAGAAGAGAGCCACTTTAAATACGCTCATCTTAGTCATAAGGTAGAAAAAAATCAAACCATGCACGAGGTAAACTGCCGCCTACAGGCGATGTAATATAGCTGTTTAAATTTGCGTAGGCGGGGCTTTACGCCGCGCAAATTGAAGAATAAAAACGATACTCACTCTGAATAGTTAAGATGGGTGTCATCTTAATTTCGTTACGCCGCATTAGTAGGCACATTGATGAACCCAAATATTACGTTAGAGGTCAAGAAGCTAACTAGTTCACATTGCCAAATAACCATTGATATCGACACACCAAATTTTGCATTAGGTCAATCAGAGGTGTTTGTTCAAGTTCAGCAAATAGAAGATGAGGGAGTTTTGCATTTTGAAAATGAGTTTCGTCACGATCATAATAATTGGCAAATAATCCAAAAGGAGAACACTGAATCAGGAGCTATAACCGGGTTTAAATATACTATTCCGATATTATCAATGTGGCCGAAACATTTCGAAGTTGATTGGAAAGTAAAAGTACAGTACCGCCTAGATAAGAATACCACTTTACCTTATGTTGATATTAATGAACGTAATGGTTGGGAAGACAGTGAATTACCTGACAAAGCTTGGACAATAAAGGAAATAGAATATGCTTGAGCAGTATGCTGATACAGTTTACAGAGGTAAGCAAGATGCAAAATTTAGAGATGAAATAGCAACTGATGAACGCGACTCTATGTATTGCCGTTATCAAAGTAAGCAGGCAATATACCCAAGAGGTAAAGTGTTTGGACATTGCTTTGATAGTTTTCAAAATGCTGCTTTTAATTATAATTTATCTGGTAAAGCTGAGCATTACAGGGCTGTACTTGGCAGTGATCCACATATTCTAAGTTTGTCTAGCCTAGGAAGGAAGATTTCGGACGTACTATTAATTTTTTGGGGCGTTTCTCACTTAGTTAATTTACTCTTTTTATTTACAATCCCCCCATTTTTATTTCTTTTTGGTGACTCGGAAGAAGCTATAAAAGCATTATTTTTATTTTTATTAGCTTGGGGGGATCGAAATTATTTAATTTAACGGTGTGGAAATTAGTAAGAAAAAAAATTACACACACACGTGTAAAATTTGAGCGAAAAACAGGGCTTGTTTGGTGTTCTAAAAAAGGCAGTAACAAGCTGACCTTCAAGCTACATTTTGAAGAGTTTAATGCCCATTATAAAGTTCAAAATAACCCGCAAAGTGGTTTTCCTTATAGAGGGTTTACATTGTTACACAATAACAGGGATTTCTTCTATGCGTGGGCTGGAGCGAATTTGATCAGTTCTGCTTTTGTACACTGGGAGTTACTACAAAACTTTATGGATGTTACTCAACCCTTAGCAGATATTCCACAATTTGAATATTACCGAGAATTCGATAAAACCACTGCTGAATTTGATAAAGCGAATGGCCGTCCTAAGTACTTTTGGTATCGCGTTGATAAGTCATTTTTAAAAGAAATGTCCAAAGCAGATGACGAGTTGAGAAAAGAATTTAATGATGAAGAGCAGCTCGATAATCTTTTGATGGGTAAACCTATTAAAAAGCTAACACCGCCAGATATTTTCAAGTTTCCATGGAAATACGCAGATAACATTAAGCCTGAAAGCGAGATCAAGTTTGGTAAAACGTTGTGGCAAAAATTCACTTCGTTTTTGATGGTAGATCTATAGTTAAATAACATAATAAAATTAAAGGAATTTAACCCAAGCAGTAAATAACTGCTTGGGTAGGCAAAAGGATATTCATGTCAATTTCATATAAATTTGCAAAACTAAATGCAAAAGCAATAGAGAACTCTCAGAACTTTAAACACTATATTTCCTCAAAAAAGTATGAGTTCACATCACCCAAAGGAATAATGATTCCCCGATTTTATTGAATAATAAAATTTAAATAACTACCTCAAATGTTTGATTAAACTGCTGTAAAGCGGCTTCAACGCGGGTGATGCCTAAGTCAAACTCAGCCCGGGTTGCTGGGCCGCCTAGGGTGAGGCGAACACCATTTGGATTATCCACTTTTAGGGCTGGAACTTCTGGGATAAAGGAATCTAGCGTCCTTACAATTACCTTATGCGCTTTTAATACGCTGCAAAACTCAAACATATTCTGCGACTGGGATAAGCGAATATATACATTTAAACTGGCAAACTGAGCATCTATCTCATAAGTTTGAAGCAGCTTTTTTATTTGTTCAATACGATAGCGTATCTCATCTGCTAGCTTAGTTTGATTATAAGTAAATTCGTTACTTTTAATGGCGCGCATTATTAACTCAAAATTCATTGAGGAAACCGCCCAACACTCACTATGAATTTGTTTTAAAATTGGTTGCTCCCAAAGTCGTGGAGGTAATAAGTAACCGGCTCGTAGTCCGCCTGCAAAATATTTTGAAAAGCTTGAAATATAAAAAACCCGATCCGGTGCTTGTTGCCACAATGGTAATCGCCAATACTCTGGCAAACAGTAATTTACGTCATCTTCAATAATGAAAAAATTATATCGGCGACTCAGCGCCAGTAGGGCATTTAAATTGTTACTGCTATAGCAAATATTGGTTGGATTTTGACAGTTTGGCGTGATGTAAACCGCTTTGATTGTACGCGACTTACACAATGCTTCAATTTGCGCAAGATCAATCCCGTCGCTATGCACGTTTACTTGTGCTAATGAAAGTTTAAGCGAATGACACGCATGGTAAAAACCGGGGTAACACATTGACTCTGCAATGACAGTATCGCCACTTTCACACAAGGTTGCTAACGTAGTGAATATTCCTTGCTGAGCACCTTGGGTAAATATCAACGGATGGTTTAAGCAATCAAAGCCCTTATCCGCTAGCCATTGTTTGAAAAAATGTTGATGTGAGGTAAGTCCATTGAGTTTATAAATCATCACATCTGTTAATGCACTTTGATCCTTTGACAGCGATTGCAGGGCATTGGTCATAACATGTTGTTGCCCCATCATCGGTTGCATGCTTGAAGCAAAGTCTGTGTCGCCCTCAAAATGACTTAACTCAATAACTTTACTTACAAAGGTACCAGCCCCTAGTTTTGCAGTAACCAACCCTCGTTGCTCAAGTAAAGCATATGCACGAGTTACCGTACCATGTGTAACACTTAGGCTGTCAGCGAGAAGTCGTTGGGCTGGTAATTTTTGCTCAAAACCCAGCATTTTGTTGTCGATAGCATGCTCAATCAAAGCGGCTAATGCGCGATATTTTGGCTGTGTTTTGCACAAACTACTAAATAGAGTGTGATCCGGTTTGTAAATTGTATTCATAACAATAAAAATATTGATGATTTTACATAAGTATGACAATTAATAGTTATTAAACAACTACAATATTGTATCAATACAATTAATTATTATGAATACAGCTACTGTTTTTGAGCTTGCTCCGGCTCTCATTTTATTTTGTTTTGCGGCGTCAATTACGCCTGGGCCTAATAATATTTTGCTTACTCACTCAGGCACACATTTTGGCGTGATCAAAACCCTACCGCACTTATTGGGTATTCGAGTAGGCATGACGATAATGCATTTGGCAATGCTACTAGGATTAGGTAAATTGTTTTTAATACAGCCAAAGCTGCATTTTTTTCTACAGCTTTGTGCCAGTGGTTATATTTTATATTTGGCATACAAGATAGCTAGTAGCTCTCAATTAAAAGGTGATAATGCTCAAGCAAGGCCTTTAAATTTTTTTCAAGGCATGCTTTTTCAGTTGATCAATCCTAAGTCATATGCAGTGTTAATGACACTTTGTACTGCACTTACTTTACCAGGAGGTGCCTATTGGCCTTCTGCAATTTTGGGCGTGATTATTTTTAACCTTGTCGCGGCTTGCTCAGGCTTGTTTTGGGTGAATTTTGGCAAATACATGCGCCAATTTCTAAATAAGCCAAATATCTTTAAACGTTTTAATTGGGTTATGTCACTGTTTCTTGCGGCATCAATTCCTTTAGTTTTTCTTTCCAATGCAAGCATTCAGTAGGGAAATAAAATGAAATTTACTCACCAATTGTCACCACAACAATTTACCCAAGCGTTTGAGTTTTTATCTGAGCGAAGTTATTGGAGTCAAGGCATTAGTCGCGAACGGTTAGAAAAAGCGTTCGCACACTCGCTGTGCTTTGCATTAATTGAAAATAAACAGCTATTGGCATTTGCACGAGTGGTGACTGACCAAGCCACTTTTGCAAATTTACTGGATGTATTTGTGTTAGAGCCATTTAGAGGTCAAGGGCTGGGTAAAAAGCTGATGGATCATGTAATGAGTCACCCTGAATTGCAATCATTACGCCGTTTTACACTGGCAACAAAAGACGCTCATTCACTTTATCAACAATTTGGTTTTCAAAGCCAAGCAAACCCCAATCTCGCAATGGAAAAGTGTTTAGTTGGCGGGTACTCAACATTATTACAGCGGCAAAATTAAGTATGAATTGAACGCTTTAATGCGTGCAGTTAAATACTTTTATTATTTTGCAGCTGAACTATTTATTCTCTATTTATAGCCGTTTTATTAAAAATGTGAGCACTTTAGAGAGTATCAATAAATAATACGGCCTATAAAAATAGGCCATATTATTATACCAATCGACTTAAATATTTAACCATTCTGGCGGGCTAAATAAAACGCTAACTGCGTTAATCATTTTTTATGTAGAGCAACAACATGTCAAAATTTCTGCCTTGTTATCACTGTATTTATCTGTCGTTATAAATGGTCAGCAACTTAACACTATTGGTATTATTGAGTTTTTTAGAGTCAGTTAATTAGTAAGATGCAACAATGCTTACGCCAGAAAATGCATTGTACCCTCTTAGTGTAATGTAATATTTACCGCCTTGTCCTGAGCCTAGGTTACAGCTTTCATTATTACCATTTGCATATGGACGGCAGTCATACACACTAGTTGTAGCTTGTGCGCCTTTACGAACATATAAATCAGCGTCGCCCGTACCTCCAGACATACTAATATTCAACGAAGCATTTGCTGGTACTTCAATGGTGTAGACAAGTTCTTGATTTCGTGCCCCAGAAAGCCCTGTAATTGGCACGCCATTTGTTAAGCAATTGCTGCCACAGCTAGTGCCACCGCCAATTGTGCCAGTTAAACTTACACCACTGTATTGGCTGTAGCCATTGAGCATTACCCACCAATCGCCAGCTTGTGGGTTAGTGAACGTGCAGTTTTCTGTGTTGCCATTTTTATATGGTCTACAGTTGTAGCTACTAGTTGAAGGTTTTTGCCCTACCTGTACATACATATCAACATCGCCTGAACCACCATTGGTATCAAATGATAGCGATTCAGAACCCGCAGGAACAACGAGCTTATAAAAAGTGTTTGTACCTTGAGCGCCTGATACGTTAACGCTTTGTCCATTGGTCAGTTCATTTTCTTCTGGGGGGACAATAATGCCACCTTCTAATGTATAAAGTAACTCATTCGGTGAGCCAGATTTCGCATCAGACACTTTGTTTTTAGTACTTCGTTGGCTGAGCATAGTATCGATTTGTGATGGGCTCAAAGAGGGCGTTTCATCAAGGTATAGTGCAACGGCACCAGCAACATGAGGCGAGGCCATTGAGGTGCCACTGATAGTATTTGTTGATGTATTTGAGTTATACCATGCTGATTTAATACTTGAACCAGGTGCGTAGATATCTAAACAGTTACCATAGTTTGAAAAACTTGAACGACTATCGCTGCTAGTCGTTGAGCCAACAGTTATGGCGTTCGCTGCACGAGCTGGTGAATAATTGCAGGCATTACTGTTGTCATTACCCGCAGCTACTACAAAACTTATTCCTGCTGCTACGGCATTGTTTACTGCGTCATCAGTTGCTTGTGAGGCGCCACCGCCTAAACTCATATTTGCAACTGAAGGTCCCGTCGCGTTATTTTTAACCCAGTTAATACCTGCAATAACCCCTGAGTTTGAGCCTGAACCATTACAACCTAGTACGCGCACACCTACGATGTTGACATTTTTAGCAACCCCGTAAGTACCACCACCAATCGTGCCGGCAACATGCGTACCATGTCCATTACAGTCTGTTGCATCTGAGTCGTTATCTATAAAGTCATAACCGTGAGATGCGCGATTGCCGAATTCATTGTGGCTTATACGTACACCTGTATCAATGACATACGCAGTTACGCCAGACCCATCAAAATCATAATAGTAATTTGAATTGAGAGGGAGGTCTTGTTGATCTATGCGGTCTAAGCCCCAGATTGCATTTGGTTGATTTGCGTTTGTTTGTGCCAAAGGGTTAATCGACATCATTTGATCTTGTTCAATGTAGTCAATATTCGGATTGCTAAGCATTTGTTGAATTGTTTTATCTGACGCATTGACAACAACACCGTTTAAAATGCCGCCAAATTCCTGAGCCACATCGATGTTATATAGGTTACTTAAACTCGCTGATTGTGAACTGGCAAAGTCAGCTATTGCATCACTACTTTGAACATTTAAAACGGAGGGAGTTTTAAATACAACGATATATTTACCTTCAATCGCGCGGCTTGTGTCGACGGACATAAGTTCTGCCGCATGAGTTTGCACCGCTGATAAACTGACTAAAACAGCAAAACTTAGAGTACTTAATTTACGCATTGTTTAATCCTTTTTGGATAGTTATTGTTTGAAACGCACTCCAAAAGATAGCTTTAATTAGCAATAAGTAAACATTCTGTTAACTTTAATTTAACTTAAATGTAAAAGCATGTAAACAAGTGTAACTGTTTTGGTTTTTTGTAGCCTTATTATGAATCTAACACTTGCTTGCTTTTTAGTGCAATTATTTGAATTTAAGTGTTTTTAATATTGAGCGTATTGTTATTTTTGGCAGGATTATTTTTGAGGATTATTCAAAAGTACTGCGCCACTTTGGGTATCGCCTAAGTAATCGTCTTTATTGTAAATCGGGCACTTTGTCATTGACAGGCAACCGCAGCCGATGCAGCCGTCGACTCTGTCGCGTAGGCGCTGCATAAAAGCAATACGTTCATCAAGTTGTGCTTGCCAGTTTTTTGATAATGCTGACCAATCTTCTTTAGTAGGGGTACGTTTATCAGGTAAAGTGGCGAGGGTTTGTTTGATTTCTTCAAGAGTAATGCCCATTGCTTGCGCTGCTTTGATGACCGCCACACGGCGCAGTACATCAGGCTTATAACGGCGTTGGTTGCCGTTGTTCCGCCAGCTGCGGATCAAGCCTTTGGTTTCGTAAAAGTGTAGTGCGGAGACTTTTACGCCGCTGCGTTTAGCTACAAAGCCCACAGTTAAATTAGCTTCAACAAGCTTTTTTTGTTGATCGGTCATAGTTTTCTTCTTTTTTATTAAAAATCAATTTTTAAGGTTGACCTCAATCTTACTTGAGGTTTTACGCTCTTTGCAACCATAAAAAAGGAGAAATAAAATGCAAGAAAAACCAATGCATAACACCGCTACTATTTATTCAAGTGGCCGTAAAAACGGTAATACTACGGCGCAAGTTAATGCCTATAGTAAGCAACAAAGCGGCATTGTTTTTTGCTTAGATGATTATGTTATTTCACCTTATCGCTACGATAAGCAGTATCACAATGATGATTTTTATAATTTGTTTGAAGTGTTACTTCGCTACGAACATTGGGTGTTCGCATCGCCTGTGTACTGGTATAACACCACGCCACAAATGAAAGCATTTATGGATAGGATCACAGATTACATGGATGACGAGGCGTTAAAACCGAAGCTTAGAACTTTACGTCAAAAACAGTTTTCACTATTGTCTAATGCCTCATCTCCCTCTGCGCCAGACGCCTTTATAGACATGTTTAAACAAACCTTTAATTATTTAGGAATGACTTTTAAAGCTCATTCACATGTACAGGCTGGTTAAATACGGGTAGGCTAAACAAAAAAGGATGATTTATGAAAACTTCACTTTTAGGCTTTGGCCTTCTTGCAACTAGCTTAACAACGATCGCTGCTGAGCCAACTCCTGTTATCAATGACTTTGGTTATTTTTACAATGTACCAGCTCAAGTATCAGACTTAAGCCAAGCGCAGTTTAAAATTGCCTTTGATGTGGGGGATGGTGCAAAACATGGCGAGCAAAATAACCCTATTAATTCGTTAGCGCGCTTTATTAATATGCATGTTGCCCATGGGGTAAAGCCGGAAAACATCCAACTGGCCTTAGTCGTACACGGTAGCGCGAGTGTTGATGTGCTGGAAAACAGCGTTTACAAAAGCCGCTTTGATGTTGATAATAAAAACCAGTCTTTGATCACCCAGCTACTTGCTAATAATACGGTTGTGTATGTGTGCGGGCAGTCGGCAATGCATATGAAGGTAGCAGCAGAGCAGCTTATTCCAGGGGTGGAAATGGCGCTTTCTGCAATGACCGCTCATGCGCAGTTACAGCAACAAGGCTACACGCTGAATCCATTTTAAAATGAATATTTTGTGTTTTGGTGATTCGAATACCTTTGGTATTTCTCCTGTTGATGGGAAACGGCTGAGCGAAACTGAACGCTGGCCTACTTTATTAAAGCAGCAGTTGGGCACAGGCTTTGAAGTGATTGAAGCAGGGGAACCTAATCGTACTTTAGTCAATAATCCCCCGTTTATGGGGGATAAATCGGGCATTAAGTATTTAAAACCGTATTTGGAAGCGCATACTGTTGATGTTGTTATTATTCAACTCGGTACTAATGATTTAAAAGCGCGCTTTGACTTAACACCAGAGCAAATTGCAGGTGGGTTAGACTCTTTTATAACTGCTATTAAGCTGTTTTATCAACAATCAATGATACCTGTACCAAGCATTGTGGTTATCTCTGTTGCAAACGTAATTGCGAACGGCGCTTATAAAAAAATCTATGCGGGGGCAGAGCATAAAGTGATGCATCTTGCTGCTTGGTGTAAAAAAGTGACCAACAAGCATAACTGCATATTGGTTGATGCCTTCTTGTTTATTAAGCCTTGTCAGTATGAGGGGGTGCACTGGCCATCTTGTGAACATAAAAAGCTCGCAGATAATTTATATCAGTATATTTTAGAGCAAAGAACGTGATACTTCTTTATATGACTTGCCAACTTTTACAATCGTACCTGAGATTAGCTCAATATAGTCATTACTAACTGCAACAACCTTATTTTTATTGATTAAAAATGATTTATGAGTTTGCAAGAATGAGCCATCAAGTTGTACTGAGAGCCGCTTAAGTGTGCTTGTTGCAAGTATCACTTGGTCAGCGAGGTGAACTTTTACATAATTACCATACGCCTCAATGTATTCAATACTATCTAAGTTGATCTTACGTTTTTCACGGTCAACTTTAAGAATGATGCTTGATTGCGGCTGTGTTGAAAACTGATTCTCACGAATTATAACTTTGTTGAGTGCTCGCTCAAGCCTCTCTGCCGATACGGGCTTTAGCAAATAATCAGTTACATTGAGTTCAAAGCCTTCAAAGGCATACTCTTGATAAGCACTGACTATAATTACTTGCGGTGGTTTAGCGAGCGCTTTGAGTAACTCTAACCCCGATAACTCTGGCATATTGATGTCTAAAAAGACTAAATCGACGTCTAACTTTGCCAAGTCATATAAAGCATCTTTTGCGCTATAGTATTGGCCAACAATATTAATTGTAGGGTGAGCAGCTAAGTGGTGCTGAATTACGAGGTGTGCAAGTGGCTCATCATCGATTATTAATGCGTTTAACATGATGAAAGCTCCAAAGTGAGTGTAGTGTGCCAAATATTATGTTGACTATTTGTAACCAGAGAATAGCTATTTGGGTACAGAAGTTCCAGTCTTCGCTTTAAATTGTTCAGTCCCATGCCAGAATCATTTTGTTGTTTTTGTTGGTGAATGGTGTTTGCGCAATACAGCGTTAGTGTATTGCTACTGACTGAGAGTTCAAAGGTTATTTCTGTTTGCTGTGATGTTGGCTCTACACCATGTTTAATGGCATTTTCTAATATGATAATGAGTAGCAGAGGGGCTATTTTTAATTTACCAGGGTTGCTTGGCCAAACAAGGTTAATTTGGCACTTGTCACCACTTCTGATCTGCTGTAATTCGATAAAGTCTTTAAGATAATTAATTTCTTGGGTTAAGAAAACCTGTTGTTTTTGACCTTCGTAGACCGTGTATCGAAGTAAATTGGCAAGTTGCATCACCAACTGCGGTGCATTATCTGATTTAGTGAGTGTTAATGCATATAAGTTATTTAGTGTGTTGAATAAAAAGTGCGGGTTAATTTGTTGTTGTAGTAACGTCAGTTCTGTTTCAGTTTGCTGCTTGGCAATCACATTTAATTTATTATGCTGCTGTTGGCGTTCAAAGGCTAAAATAATTGGCGTGCTAACGCTAAGAAAGAAAAACATAAACTGGTAGTTATACTTACTAAAAAGGCTTCGAGTTCCACTTGGTGTTAAATTTGCAACCTCTGTAGGCAGATCATTGATGGGCAGTAAAAGCACACCCGCAGTGAGGGTGGGTGTAAGCAAAGCAATAAAAATTAAACATGCAGCGAGAAAAGTAAACACACCATGGTTTGTTAATATTTGGCGGATCAATATGTATCGGTTAAATAAGTACAAACAAAAAATGATAGCTGTGTATACGCTTAGCTGCCAAAAGTAAGTTAGGAATTGATTAAATTGGGTAAATACTTTACTTATATCAAGGATCAGGTCTAAAGGTTGATTTAGCATCGGGTTTGTATGCGTATTAAGTACGCCAGCCATAATTAAAGACCACGATACTAATACTAAAATAACCATATTATCGAGAGATGTTAATGAGTTAAACCACTTTGAAGTTAATGAGTTTTGTGCGCTACTAACTCGCTTTAACATTAGCCAAATAAGACTCGCGAATGCAGAGAGTATCCAGCATTGTGCGTCGAGGTATTGCCAATTAGCAAACGCAGAAGACATTATATTTAACAGGTAGACAAGAGAAGGATACGCAACAAAGCCTAATAGCCACACTACAACTGAGCGTTTAAGTGGCAATTTAAATGCTAAAGCGTGAGCAGCTAAAAAAGGCAAGCACTCTAAAAATAGTTGCCCATTAATTAGCGTGTAGAGCTCGGCTGAGTCTTGCTTTAATGATAGATAGCGAATGTGTGCTTCTAGCATTATTGCAGCAATAACGGGTAGTAAAACAACCACATAATGTAAGTTTAATCGTTGCCACCGCGCTGAAATAGCTGCCTGCATACTACACTCCATGTTCATCGTGCTTAATGATATATGTTATTAAGTTTAAATGAATTACTTCACTTAGTTCAGCAAAATAATGATCAAAGGTCGTTTTTTAATGACAACTGCAAAATATTTGCTTTCATCCTTTAATTCAATGTGTTGATCATTGCTATGTAGCTTATTGTGCGGTGCTTTCTTAATGTGATTATTAATCAATTAAGGAACATAACGATGCTAACACTTACAAATATTAATAAAAAATACGCAGATGGTACCCAAGCATTAAGTGATATATCTATTACTTTACCAACCGGTATGGTGGGATTACTTGGGCCAAATGGGGCGGGTAAATCAAGCTTAATGCGCACGCTTGCGTGTTTGCAAAGCGTTGATACTGGTCAGGTGAACTTTGACGGTTTAGATGTGTTGCAACACCCTGATGAGATGCGCAAGCAGCTTGGCTATTTACCGCAACAGTTTGGTGTTTATCCAAATATGAGTTGTATTGCTTTGCTAGAGCATATCGCAATTTTAAAGGGCCTTGATAGAAAAGACCGACAGCAGCAAATAAGTGAGCTCTTGGCGCTATTAAATTTATCTCAGTTTGCAAACAAAAAGGTGAGCCACTTTTCTGGTGGGATGAAACAACGCTTTGGTATTGCTCAAGCGTTGCTAGGCTCCCCTAAGCTGATTATTCTAGATGAACCAACCGCAGGGCTTGACCCTGCAGAGCGTGAAAGTCTCAACAATTTACTCGTAACTATTAGTAAGCAGCGCTTGGTGTTGTTATCTACCCATATTGTTGAAGATATAGAAAATCAGTGTCATTTTGTCGCGATGATCAATCAAGGTCGGTTAATTCAAAGTGGTGAAGTGGCAGCACTCATTAAGCCATTGCATGGTTGTGTATGGCTACTGGAGAGCCTTCCTAGTGTGTTACCGCAAGAGAGCTTTGTATTAAGCCAAAGTTATCGATACGGCAAGCCTTCATTTCGAGTTTATGCCACTACTGCTCCCGCTGAGCGTGCAAGACCTGGCGAAGTGACGCTGCAAGATAGCTATTTTTATGAGTTGAAATTGCGAGGTAGTAACACATGCTACTGATCAACGAACTACGTTATGTACTTCGCCAGCCTTTGCTTTGGCTTTGCTTTGTAACTGCCCCTTTATTTGCGTTTACATTGTCATCAGGTTTAGCCGTCGAAGGCAGCGACGCTATAAATCAATTTAAATTACATCTAGTTGCACTGCAAATGATACAACTAGCTTTACTTACAGGTGCGCTTGCACCGCCACTTTTTTTACGTGATCAAATACACAATATGCAAGAGCTGGTGGCAGTGACACCTATCACGTTTAAACAAAGCGCATTGCTACGTGTGGGGACGTTGGTGTTGTGTGTGTTTGTGATTGTGCTTATCAGTATGCTAGTAATGATGGTTATGCAAGTACACAGCAAAGGGTTTGACTGGCAAATCATTAATCAACTGGCTGTTAATAGTCTTTTTGTGCTGCTTCCTAATAGTTGTTTGCTTGGTGTAATTGCATTCTGGTTTTGTCAAAAATTCAGCAGCCCTCTGGTGAACTATGTTGTATTTGCAGTTTTATGGATTGGCTACTTACTGCTTGCAAGTGTCACGGGTAATCCCATATTGGCGGGAAGTAGTATTATCAGTGAAACTAGTTATCAACTGTTTATATGGTTAGATCCTTTCGCATACACTGCAATTATAGGTAGCTTTGTTGAGCCTCAGGGCTGGGTTATAGCCATTAATCGGGTGCTGATACTGTTACTCACAACCGCTATCTACTTTAGTACGGCGGCTGCGAGTAATGTGTTTAACTCGTTCAATAAGCGGGTAAAAAATGCAGTGAGTAATCTACAACCCGTTATAGTAGCAAGTGCTTCGTACCAACCTGTGGCTGCAAAAAACCATGAACTGCCGATATTTATCGCATGCTATAAAGTAGCGCTTTTCAATGTTTTAAAGCATCCAATAACACTGTTAATTTTATTAGCTTGGCCAGCCATGGTGTTTAATAATGTAGCCTCTTCTTCTGCTTATGCTGAGCCGCTAAGTGTAATAAATGCAACCAGTATCGATGCAATTAGTCACTATGCTTTTGATATGCAAATATTGTGTGGATGTTTATTGATGGTGCTTTGGAGCTGGCAAATCAGTTGCTATGCACGGCGCTTTAACATGGCTGAGCTAATTGCTGCTACGCCGATCAAAACGGCCACTATTTTATATAGTCAATTATTGGTATTGGCTACCCTGGTTATTATTTTTTCAACGATGAGCTTTGTTGGTGCTTCTTTGTCACAATGGTTTATTCATAGCCAATATGACGCGTACGATCATGTATATGTTCTGTGTTTAACGGCACTGCCCCTGATGCTAATTGGCTGGGTAACGGTGTGTGTATTTAATATTTGTCGCTCAACACTGGTTGCAGGAGGCGTTATTTTTGTGATGCTGTTGCTAAAATTTACACCAGTTATGACTTATTTAGGATTCACACACACATTTTGGAGCCTAGCTTGGACGCCATTGCAGCCACCGAGTGAATTTTGGGATTATCGGGCCAGTATTAGCAGTTATTGGCCTTATATACAGGTGTGGTTGTTTGCCTGTGTAAGTTTTATATTGCTAACGTGTGTATTTAGTCACCGCGGTGCAGGGCTTGATAGGCGTGCGGTTGTACGAAAAGATGCATGGCTAATAATGCCTGTGTTGCTCTGTGTTGGTTTATTTGTGCAATTACACCTACGGTTAGTTGATGAAAAGCCCCTTACCAATTCACATAAACGTGAGGCCTTTAAAGCGGATTATGAAAAAACCTTTGCAGGCTGGCAGCATAAGTTGCAACCTCAGGTTAGTCATATTGATGCAAAAATTGATTTTTACCCGCATCAACAGTTAGCAAAGTTTGATCTGGCTTACACCTTAAAAAACTCTCATCCAATGGCCATTAAGCAAATTTTAGTCGGCAGAGCTGGGTTTTATAAGTGGGCGAAGGTGAAGATTAAAGGTGCGACCCAAATCGCTTTTTATCCTGACTTAAATCATGCTGTATATGAGTTTGACGTTGCAATAAAACCACATGAAACACGACAATTAACAACACAATTTGAAGTACATCAAGCGAAATTGTGGCCTGCTGGTGGACATCAAATAATTACGCCTGAATTTAGTTATATTCGAGCAGTTCCGGTGCTGCCAACCATTGGCTATCAAATCAACTATGAGTTAACAGATACAAGCTTACGAGCTCAATATGGTTTGCAACAAAAGCCTCGCCCTTTAGCTTCAGCGTTACTTACTAAAGGGCAAAATAGACCAGCACACTATGAGCGTATAACGATGTCGAGCACAGTATCAACGGCAACGGGGTACCAAGTTGTGACACAGGGCAAGCAAATTACGCATCAACGTGAACAGGGTCGTGAAATATTTAAGTTTAAAACAGTGTCTGCAATTAATAACTTACCAGCTTGGCTTTCAGTGCCTTTTAATGCTGAAACTAAAAAACATGATGGTGTTACTTTACAAGTATTTGCAAAAAAACAAGAGCCGATTGAGCGTTCAGATGCAATTGCCGTTAACTTTCAAGCAATGATGGACACACTTGATTGGTTTAAAAATAATATTGTTGCGTATAAAGCCAAGCAATTAAGCTTAATTGCAGCTCCCCCATTTGGTGGCACTGGGTATGCTTTACCACAAATTATATTAATTGAGGATAAAGTTGGGTTTAGGGCTCGTCCAAGCGTTGGTGCTGGCTTTGATCAGCGTTATCGCCGTGCAGTGCATGAAACCGCGCATCAGTGGTTTGGCCATGATATAGGTAATAGTGTGCCTGCAGATAGTGCCTTTTTAATGGAATCGATGGCTAAATATATCGAATTAGTCGTGTTAGAAAAACGCTACGGTAAAACCGCTATGAACGCATTAGTTGATTATGAAACAAAGCGTTATGAGCAGGCGTCGCGCATTGATATTACCGCTAAAATGGTGTTGATTGATTCAACAAAAAATTATGATCAATACTCAAAAGCCACCATCGTATTTGCAAAACTAAGGGCTAAAGTAGGCGATAAAGCGATAACTAGTGCACTTAAGTCAGTATGGCAAGAGTATGCTTATCCAAATCGGCCTGCGACAGCAATGGATTTTATTCGGGCATTGAAACAGCAGGTTGAGGAGCAGCATATTGCATTTATCAATTCGCTGTTTTTAGACGTTTAAGTGAACTAAACGCCACAATTTATAAACCGTGGCTTGATTTTTATGCTTTGTTTAGTAGCTGGTAAAATGTGCGTAGTTTAAATAGTCGTGATTATTAAACAACCCGCTTTGTATTTTAATATTACTTAAAGCCACGTATAATATGCGGCTTATTTTTAGTGTCTGTATGGTGTTTTTTGAAGTCGATATTCAAACAATATGGTGTGGTATTTATCTTGTTAAGCTTATTAACGGGCTTAATAGGCGCATTTGTTAATCCACTAATGAGTTTGTTTATTGTTGAAGGCTTACAAAGCCCACCTATATATTTGGGTGTGTACACTACAGGTGTCACTTTGATGGGCATTCTCTTTAGCCAATGGTTAGGTGGATTGGCCGATAAGGGCGTGAGTGCTAAAAAGATGTTTATGATTGCGGTCTCTGGCATGGGGATGGCGTTAATCATATTCGCTAACGCAACGTCTTTTTGGCAGGTATTTGCTGCCGGAGTACTCTTGCTTTCAATGGGCAATGCCGCGATACCGCAAGTTATGACTATTGCTCGCCAGTGGGCGGATGAGCAAGATCATATTGATATCACCCAGTTTAATACTCGCCTTAGAGCGGCTATTTCATTTGCATGGGTCGCAGGCCCGCCGCTTGGCTATTTACTTGCATCAGGAGTTGCCTTTAGTCGCTCATTTTATACCGCAGCTACGTTTGCGTTGTTGGCATTAATTTTTGCAATGAAGTTTTTGCCCAGTGTTAATGCTAACGACAGAGCTAAGAAAGCTGAGCCAAATCAGCCGATCAATCAATCGTTTTGGGCTTTAGGTGCTGCTATAACCTTTGGCTCAATTGGCAATATTATGTACGCCAGTGCCTTACCGCTTTATACAATTAATGAACTGGGCTTTGCCAATAATATGCCTGGAATATTTATGGGCATGGTGGCATTAATCGAGATCCCTGTGATGTTGTATAGCGCAAAGCTCAGTAAACGCATCACTAAAACAGGCTTGTTAGGTTTTGCTTTTAGTTGCGCTATTTTGTTCTATATTGGCGTATTTTTTTCCGATCAAGTATGGCAATTCTTTGTACTGCAAGGTGTAAATGCTATTTTTTATGGGATCTTTGCGGGTATCGGCTTGACTATTTTGCAAGAGCAACTGCCATCACGAATTGGTTTTACCTCTGCTTTTTATGGCAATGCCATTAAAGTAGGGGTCATGCTTGGCACTGCCAGTACCGGTTTAATTGCGCAGTGGTTTAGTTTTCGTTTTGCCACGCTAGGCTCGCTTATTGCGGCAAGCATTGCTATGACTTTTTTAATAATATTTAGTTATTTAAAGCGCCAAGAGAGCGAGTCGCAAGAGCCGATTTTTGCTCAAAACGTGATTTAAAAAAGCCGCAGTGTATTAACCACCTCGGCTTTGGGTATTGATCCAGGGAGATGGGGGTTAGAATTCGTAGCTTACGCTTAAGCGTGTTGTACGAGGCATAATGTAACGGCCATTGGGCGCGTCAGCATTACGTGGGTCGCCTTCGGTAATACCTTGCTCGTTGGTTAAGTTATCAATTGCTAATTGCAGTTTGATCCCTTCCATTGGCTCAAGGATAAAACCTAAGTCAACTTTTTCGTAGCCATCAAGTGTCACGGTGTTTTCATTATTACCAAAGCGGTCATCTACTGCTGACAAAGTACCATAGAGTGTGGCGTACATGTCGTCTACTTCAAAGTCATAGCTTGGTGTTACACGTACTTGCCATTTAGGCTGGCGCTGTGCTTCATTGCCTTTATTTTCTGGACTTTCAGTGATTTCGGTTTGTTGTAATGTGGTATTTAAATTAACAGAAAAGCCAGATTCATGATTAAAGTTGTAATCAAGTTCAACACCATACGCTTCGTTGGTTAAAATTTCAGCTGGCACACCCGGGCGACTTACAAAGGTATCGCCTTTGACTTCGTTGGTAAATAAAGTGGCAAAAAAGTCAGTGCTTTGAGTGATCAGTTTATAGCCAAGTTCAGCTTGAGTGACTTCTTTAATTAGTTTTTCACCCCCTTGGTATGCGCCAAAATTATCTCTAAAGTCATCAAAATATGGCATTTTATAACCACGGTTAACGCGAGCAAATACGCCCATGTCATCATTAATTGAATAGTTTAAACCGGTTGTCCATGAGGTTTTACTTTCATCGTAATCAACGGTTTTATTGATAATACCGTCAAGGCCTTCATCAACACTGTACTGTACATCATGGCTTTCATAACGTAGTCCACCGTCAAGAGTGAGATCTTGGCTTAGCTTGTACTGTGCCGTGGTATAAAAAGCATTAGTGCGTGCATCACCTGATGAATTAATGTCGTAGTTAAAGTCACAGCCTTCGGCGCTTTTATTACAAGTAATATCATTGAGCATTTCACCACCCGCTTCAAGAACATGATAGGCCGTATTGCCTAAACTCCACCAGTCATTGGCAGAGGTGCTTGCAGTGTAATAGCCGACAGCAACAGAGAGGTCTTCAAATTGCTTTGAAAATGCTAAATCATTAGTAAATGAACTAATTTCTTTGAGTACCACCCAACGACCCACTTGTTGTACGGGTGTATCACTGTCATAAGTTGTGCCTGTCGCGGCGCCTGTTGCAGACTGACCATTATCAGCCACTTCACCTAGTGTTGTTGCGGAGCCTGCGGGCACTAAACCAAGTGTATTGGCATCGCCTTTGGTGATATTAAAGCGGTCTGAAAAACTCCAGCCATTGTCAAATTCAAGTTTAATACTACCGCCAGATACATGGCCATTCCAACCGCGGCCATCGCCAATATCAACTTGGTGCGCGTCATTATTTGGCTCGGTATAAATGGTCGCTTGGCGGTTTAGTGTGCCAAGTTGGGTATATTCAGCATCAATGCCATTAACATTGAGTGGTGTTGGTAAGTACCATGCGCCATGATCGTCTGTTTGGCGAGTGTAGAAATTCATTTCACCGTTATCGAGTTCTTTGGTGATATTAACCGTAAACTGGCTGCCTTTCTCAGAGGTAAAGCCTGCATCACGAATACCTGGTGAGCTTTTTACATAGCCGCCTACCATAAAATATAAGTCGTCGCTGATTTCGCCACTTAAAACAGCATCAACACGTTGCAAATCGTAATCAGAGGTGGTGTATTTAAATAAGCCTTGAGTATCTTCACTGCCACGTTTTAATCTAAAGTTGGTTGTTAAGCCCGGTTGGCCGTTAGAAACCACTGGGTTTGGACCACCACGTAATGCTTCCATGGTTTCAATGGTTTCGTCGATTCTAAATAATGATGAGTTTTCTAAAAACGATAATGTTGGTGCTGGGTAAATAGGAGAACCTTCAAGGCTTAGGGTTAAAAATGGCGCATCACCACCACCAGGAAAACCACGCACAAATACATTAGCGCCAGATTCACCACCCGAGCTTTCAACCCACACACCGGGAACTGCTTTAAATAAGTCCGCAGTACTTTTTGGTGATAGTTTAATTATTTGCTCAGCATCAATATTTGTCACAGCATAGCTGGCATCAATTTTACGAACGCCCATACCTGCAGGTGTACCAGAAACCACAATGCGTTCAACTTTTTTATCTGTGGTTGTTTGCGCGCTTGTTGCTGGTTGATCTGCAAGCACGGTTTGACTGGATAGCGCTAAAATAATAGCGCAAGCAAGTTTGCTTGGTGTGTGTGTTGTTGTCATGTTGGTATTCCCATTTTTTGTTCGTTATTTAAAAAACTATAAATAACAAAGCACTAACTAATTTAATGAAATGTTAATGCTGTGTTCTTTTAAACCTTAGAACTTTATGCAAACGTTTGCAATTATTTTTTTAACTTTCTGTATTATTTTTATACACGGTTATGTTTATGACTAAATTTAGGCCTTGGCGCAGCCTAATTTGAATAATGATGGTATATTGCAACTTCACGATTTAAGGAAGGCTTCGTACTTAGCAATGAATAACAAACAACTAAAGTTAGCGGATCTAGCCAAGCTTGCTGGAGTATCAACCTCGACTGTTTCTCGTGCGTTAAATGATAACCCATTGATAAAAAAAGAAACTAGAGATAAATTAAAGCAGTTAGCTAAGCAACATAACTTCAGTTTAAATACGGCTGCGAGCCGCCTTCGCTCACAAAAAACCAATGTTGTAGCAGTGATCATAAATTTCGACAGTGGCACTGAGCAATCAATTAACGACCCTTTTTTGCTTAAGGTAGTCGGAGAGATAAACCTCGCATTGAATAAACAAGGGCTAGAACTTCTACTCTCAAACTCATTTATGGCCGGTGATGACTGGGCTAATTACTTTATCAATAGCCGTCGGGCTGATGGCATTATTGTGGTTGGGCAAGGCAAAGATCCGGCAAACATTGAAGCCGCCGCTAATGCAGGCGTGCCCTTAGTTGTTTGGGGTGACCCAAAAACTCCCAGTAATTATCCCATTGTAGGCAGTGATAACTTTGTTGGGGGTCGTCTTGCGACTGAACACTTATTAGCAGGTGGCGCTAAAAATATTGTATTTTTGGGAGACCCAGGACATGCTGAAATTGGCGAACGTTACCGTGGTTATTTAGCTGCTCTAAATACGGCTAACGCTATAGCAAACGTAGTGTCTATCGATATTACTAGTAGCGCAGCATACCATGGGATCAACCAATTACTAGTCGCGAAAGGTTTATGTTTCGACGGCATTATGGCGTGCAGCGATATGGTGGCACTAGGCGCTATGAAAGCGTTAAAAGAGCGCTATATCAGTATTCCTAACGATGTTGCGTTAGTTGGTTTTGATGATATTGCCATGGCAGATGTGAGTCACCCATCACTTTCGAGCATTAAACAAAACACTCAGCGAGCCTCAGTATTACTGGTTGAAAAATTATTAGCGCAGTTACAAGGCCAGTCAGCTGAATCGCAAGTTGTTGAAATAGAATTAATTAATCGTCAATCTAGCAAAGGATAATCTGTAGGGTGAGTTAACTCAATTTTGAAATTTAAAATGCAAACGTTTGCATTTTATTTTGCGCTACACTATGCTAAAAGAAATCAACATCAGGTTAACGTGCATGAACCCAATAAGAATAACCATAGCGTTGGCGTGTAGCTATTTCGTGTTCGCTATTTTACTCAATAGTGTTGGCACCGTAATTTTACAAGCCATCAATAGTTTTGACATAACAAAAACGCAAGCTTCTGTTTTAGAAGGCTATAAAGACCTTACCATAGCAATAGTTTCTTTTATTGTTGCATCATTTATTCCACGACTTGGCTATAAACTGGCCATGCTTGTAGCGTTGGGGTTGGTTGCCTTAATGTGCTTGTTAATGCCCTCAATTGCACAGTTTTATGCGTTCAAAGTATTGTTTGCTGTGATCGGTTGCAGTTTTGCGATTATGAAAGTATCCGTTTACTCGGTTATTGGCCAAGTCACTGATAACGCCAATCAGCACTCAGCATTGCTTAACACCATTGAAGGTATTTTTATGCTTGGGGTGTTATCTGGCTATTGGGTGTTCTCATGGTTTATTGATAGTAGTAATGCGCAAAATACAGCATGGTTGAACGTGTATTATTTGCTGGCTTTGTTAGCGGGTATGGCTTTTATTACAGTGCTTATAGCGCCAATAAAAGTTCCGCAAAAAGCAACATTACGTACCAGTCAATTAGCTGCTTTTATTGACATGCTAACACTCACTTATAAACCTCTAGTGGTTATATTTATTATCAGTGCATTTTTGTATGTGTTGATTGAGCAAGGGGTAGGGACTTGGTTACCTACTTTTAATAATCAAGTACTTAAGCTGCCAGTTGATATTAGTATTCAACTGGCCAGTGTGTTTGCCGCAGCACTGGCGCTAGGTAGACTAGTGGCGGGGCAGATATTACGCGTTATTGGCTGGTATAGTTTGTTGTTAAGTTGCTTGGTTGCTATGGCCGTGCTGGTGCTACTAGTTTTACCGCTGACTCATGAAATTGATGGCAGCCAAGTAACGAGTGTATTTGATGTGCCTTTTGCAGCATACATGCTGCCGCTCATTGGCTTTTTTATGGCTCCTCTTTACCCATTACTTAACTCTGTGATGCTCAGTGCGTTAGCCGCTCACCAGCAGGCAGCTATGACCGGACTTATCGTGGTTTTTTCAGCATTAGGCGGCACCACTGGTTCAGTAATTACCGGCTTCATCTTTGATAAATTTAGTGGCCAACATGCCTTTTATCTTACCTTGATCCCAATTAGCTTGTTGTTGATCAGTGTAACTTTATTTAAAAAAATGACAGTAAACTTAGGCGCAGTGCCAGAAAAAGGAACGATATGAACTTTGTAAATAGCCAATTATTTTTAGATGTGCAACTGGCGGCTATATTTAGTGACAGTAAAACTTTTGCTGATGCGATTGCTAATGATAGTTGGCAGTTAGCATGCGACCTTTACTTACGCGTTAAACCACTTACTACACCACAGTTAACAGAATTTGTAGCACAGCATTTTACGTTTGAATCAACGGAGCTCCCAACTCAGCAAAGCAACAGCGATAGTGTGCAAAGCTATATTGCCAATTTATGGCCGTATTTGCATCGCAATGCAGACACAGCTAAAGCCAGCTCTTTATTACCACTTAAACACAGCTACATAGTACCGGGTGGGCGCTTTCAAGAAATATATTATTGGGATAGTTATTTTACTGCGTTAGGTTTGCAAGATATTGGCGATATAGACAGTATCGAAGCCATGCTTGCTAATTTTATTGATCTGCAAAATCGTAATGGTTGTATTCCCAATGGCAACCGCAGTTACTATAGTTCTCGCTCGCAGCCTCCTATTCTAGCGCTGATAGTTGATTTAATTTGGCAAGCAAAATACTGTAAAAATAGTGACTTTGCATGGTTAACTGATTGCGTTGTTGCCCTTGAGCAAGAATATACATTTTGGATGCAGGGGGCAGAGCTACTGAGTGAGCAAATATCAAGCCATAAGCGTGTAGTAAAAATGGCAAATGGTGCATTACTTAACCGTTACTGGGATGATCAAGCAACACCACGGCCAGAATCACTGCGTGAAGATTTGCATGATGCCTCATTACTTCCTGAACAGCAAAGAGCTAATTACTATAGAAATATTAGAGCTGCGTGCGAGTCTGGTTGGGATTTTAGTAGTCGCTGGCTGGGTAATAATAAGCTTACCAGTATTCAAACCACGGATATTATTCCTGTGGACCTCAATAGTTTACTTTATTACCTTGAAAAACAGCTGGGTCATTACTTTGCGGTATTAAACAATACAAATAAGCAACAGTATTTTGAGCAACAAGCAGCTCAAAGACGTGCGGCAATTAATCAGTATTTATTCAGTACTGATATGGGGTTTTTTGTTGATTTTAATTATCAAATCCAGCAACAATCTACAGTGCTGTCGCTTGCCGCCACCGTCCCATTATTTGTCAATTGTGCTAGCGAAGAGCAGGCGGTGTTGGTTAAAAATAAGCTTATGAGTGACTTTTTAAAACCAGGCGGATTAGTAACAACCCTCAATGAGACTTCCCAGCAATGGGATAGCCCTAATGGCTGGGCACCACTGCAGTGGTTTGCTGTACACGGATTTCACCAGTATGGCTTTGTTGCAGATGCAAACACCATCATGAGCAATTGGTTACAGATGATAGAAAACAGTTTTAAAACCGACCACTGTCTACTCGAAAAATACAATGTTTATGAGCCTGAAAATAGAGCTGGAGGTGGCGAGTACAAAGTGCAGCAAGGCTTTGGCTGGACCAATGGAGTTACTTCTCGATTTTATCACTTAATAAAATAACGTAATAGCCAAGGATTGGCTTTAAAATTGTTTAGTCGTTATGCATCAGACATCTAAATTTTCATTCTTTTGATAAATCAGATGCAATATAACCCCCATCTTTGTTATTAGCATTGAAGATAGGTGTCATTATAAGTTTGTTCCTTATACTGAACATGGAATAGCGGTTTAAAGGAGAGAGTAATCGTCTGCTAATACACTCCTACAAAACAGCTAAGAGTGATTGTTATCAGCCAATTAAGCAAAGATATTTAGCGATGTTGCTGCTCTCTTTTTAGCGTGAAATAAAAGCTTTTCATGAGTATATACATGGTTACGGCCAGCTATATTCATACTTTTAAATAGTATAAAAGCATGATGTAGCTAAGGTTTTAAAAATTACAGGGGATATTGTCAATAATCGCTTGTGATGCTACCTGGCCAAATAATGCTTGTGTTATTGCATCTCCTGGTAAGGTATCGCTAAACGTTAATAAATCGGCTGACTTCCCTGTTATGGTTTCATACAACACCAATGAGGAAAGCAACTTACCTAACATTGTTGCATGATTCCCGTCAGCCTGATGAATGGTTAACTCAGGCGATATTTCGAAGGCTTGATTCCATGCTAACCCTACAGGGGCCACACAACTATGTTGCTCTTTAGCAATATCTACATGAATACCGTGTACGTAAATTGCATCTTGTGGCTTTCCTGCCAGTGGATGTTCAGGAAAAAGAATTGGCGTGGCACCTATCGCTTTTGCTCGTTGTATCCAAGTTACAGTGGCATCGATAGGATAAAATTCCGACTGGCTTTGAGAGTATTTTTGCCCTTGTAAAATAACATGGGTCCATTGTTTATTTTGTATTGTTTCAATAATGCTTTCGTTATTAACGATCGTGTCGAGAAATGCTCCATTGCGAGTGTCAATATTTACCGTTTTATTGGCGTCACCATGAGAAAATATTTCTGTTAGTAAAGATTCAATACCGGCTACATGGCTATTACCAATAATTAGAATATTATAATTACTTAATTCTCTGTTATTGGGGATTGGTAAATTATCCGTTGATTTTATTGGCTCACTAGTGCCATTTCCAGCAGGGATGGCTGCTTCTGATGTGGAAGTCGACCCCCCACACGCACACAGCATAAGTATTGCAGAATAAATAATTAGGTTTTTTCTCATCATTCCCTCGATAGTTAATAGTTATTTTTTTAGTGTGAAATTTGGCTTGATGTATCCTATTTTTTTGCCACTTTATTTAAATTTATTATAAAACTCGTCAGTTATGGTTGTCATTTTGCAATTCAATGTGGTGTTTTTTCGCTTCATTATAAACAATGCATAAATTTGTACTCATCAAATCAACAGCAAAGATAAAATTATATCGCTGTTAAAATCATTTGATACGGTGTTCCAATTACCTGCAGTGCCTTTAGAAATAGTTTAAAACAATGCGTTAAAGTCTAAATCTTTTTGTTGAACATTTTCATCATTAGCAACACCGTAAAAACGATGGTGCACTGCATATAGTCACATTCCATTTACATTACCACCAAGTTTGAAGCAAATAAAGTAAATATCTACTCCTTGGCTACCGACATTTAATAAACAGATACTGAAACGTCTTGTTGTAGGGCCGTTGGCATGTGGCTCTTACTTTCGCGTTAAACTACTCACAAGAGCGAAATTAACAGAATTAGTAACGTAGCATTTTTACATTCGTATCAACGAAGCTTCCAGCTAAGCAAAGGATCACCGAGGCCAGAATCATTGCGTGAAGATTTAAAGTATGCCTAATTACATCCTGAGCACCAACGAGCTAGTTACTATAGAAATATTAGAACCGCGTGTGATTATGGTTGAGATTTTAGTCGTCGCTGGCTTTGTAATAATAAGCTTATGAGTGACTTTTTAAAACTAGGAAGATTACTTCCCTCAATGAGACTTCCCTGCAATGGGATAGCCACAAATGCTCACTGGTGCTAGAAAGTACTTTTAATACTGACCACTGTCTACTCTAAAAAAGTACAGTTTTTATTGGGCTTTAAATAGGCTAGAGCTGGCGAGTACAAAGTGCAGCAAGGCTTTGGTTTATAACCTCACGATTTTATTATTTAATCAAACTACAAGTTAATAATAAAGTATTGATTTAAATCATTTTTATAACTAAAATGGATTAGTTGAAAGGTGCTTGATAGTCAAGCATCTAGACGTCTAAATTTTTTATTCTCTTTATAAATCAATAGATTTGAGTGAAATAGGTTGAACATTGGAGTTGTTTTAGGTATTGTAAACAAAATGTTTCAAGGACGAGATGCAATGATTCAACCAACCTCAGTATTTATCAAAACCGTTTTTAAAATGCCTGTCCGTTCGCAGTGTTATCCATACTTAATTAAAACGTTAGATGCATTTTTTAGTAAAGTAAAAATGGACGACAGTCTACCCCATAATGACAACCGCAATGAGTTTGATCTTTTCTTAATTGATAGCAGCGGCTGCAATTGGCAAAACTTAATACCAGCAGACTTATTAGCCTTAGCCAAAGTGAAACCTGTGATTGTGTTTAATGCGCATTCTGACGCTATTTGTGAAAAAAACTTGTTACTTAATAATTTTAAGGGAGTCTTTTATAACAATGACCTTCCTGAGGACGTATTTACCGGATTAATGCGGATCATTAATGATGAGCTCTGGTTCAGTCGCAAGATTATTTCTTCTACATTTAATGAAGTGCTCGCGATGGTAAGTCATTATGATCATCAACCTAGCAGTGATGCTGGTAGTGAACATCAAGTGTTAAAAAGCCTGACTAAACGAGAAAAATCAGTGGTTTATTTACTTGCGCAAGGTGCGAATAACCATAGTATCGCAGAGCGGTTAAATATCAGTGATCACACCGTAAAAACACACCTTTATAGCGCATTTAAAAAAACAAATTCACGAAATCGTATTGAGCTATCTAATTGGGCACAGCGATATATGGCGGTACGATTACCGTTGCATGACTAACAGATCAACCATAATATGCACCCAATTATAACCAGTAGGATGGAGCATCAGTAACTGCATATTTTGTGATATTGTTTCAGGTAAAGCACCTTGTGACCCTGTTTGGGAGGATGAAAGCATTTAGTATTTCTGACTATCTATCCAAATACAAAAGGAGCAACTGTGGTTATTCCTAAGCAGCACCTTAGTCGTTATGCTTTTGCGCAATCTGATGAAGTACTTGCAAAGCTGATTGTAGCCACTAAAAAGTTGCTCTTATTTTAGACTCTGCGCTAGAGGGAGGGGAGAACAGGTATGTTTTTGAAATTTATATTCTCACGATTGTGAAAGAGCCGACGACAGTGAGCTCGCTGCTTTTGCCAAACAGATCAGAGAGTACGCATAACCTTTGTTTATATAATACTCAATCGGTAATTGCAGCCCTAATACTCTTCATACATTACGTTGGTTTTTGATTGGTGCTATATCGGTGCTGGTACACAGATATAACACCTGTTATTGCTATTTTTGTATCTCATGGTTAGCTATAGAATAAGCTAACCAGAAATCAGAATCGTTATGCCAGCGTTGATAGACGTTAATTATCAACTACGCTTTGTTGCCCATATGCCTTTATCAATGCCTTTGATGACTAGATCACTGAGGGCTTTTTCAATTGCTTGGGTTACGCAAATACTCATCGGTTCGTTATCACTAAAACCCGCTTCGGCTTCGGCTAAACGTTTATAACTAACATAACGGAAAAACCCTGCGCGCATTTCTTGGCTGAGCACTTTTTTGCTGGTGGCTACGGACAATAATACTTGCCCAGTACGCACGTCTACGGCACGTAAGTAAATAGAGATAGCATCTTCGCGGTAGAGTTCTGACGCGCCGATGCCAAAATATTCCATGCCAAAACCACCGGTTTTTACATTGGTGTCGTAGCTAATTATACCGCCTTCTAAAATGATTTTAGCGGTGGTCAGTGGTGGTAATTCAACAGCATTTGGCTGTTCGGCTTGGGCGGCACGAATAATTTTTCTTTCAGTCAGAATATTTTGCAAACCTTCACGTTCAACCGGAATAAACCAATCAGATTCGTGTAGCGCTTGTATTAAGATGGAATTAGCCCCTTGAGTGACGGCGGTTGAAAATGAACTAACATTGCCTTGCGGTTTATATTGGCCCGTTTGATCACGAAAAGAATATACCGATACGGCGATACTGCCAGCAGGTGTTGGTAACTGTTGAAGTGCTTTAAAGGTTTCAGTGGGGGTTAAACTTGCGGCCAACTGTTGCGAAGGTGGGATCAAATTGCCCATGCTACTGCATGCGGATAATGCCAGGGTAAGTACTGCAATAAATAGCGCTTTCATTTAGCTAAACCTCGGTACTTCAATGACCACGACACTGTTGTCAGTGGTGTTGGTTATTCGCACTGTAATTGAATCTACGGTACTGGTGATCACTTGAATTTCGTAATCACCACTTAAAAAAATTGAATCTTGGTTAAAAATACTTTCATCTATATCTTCACCAAAGGCAATATCAGTGATCTCTCTTACCATGCGGTTTAAGTAGGTACGTTCTAGAGAATCTTGAAATTTCTCAGCGTAGCTTTGTTCAATTATTGGTGCTTTATGTTTATTTTGCGCTTGCGCTTTATTTAATAGCATACTGGCATTGAGTGGACTACCTCCGAAACTTGGATTAATGGGGGTATACACAAGCTCTGTTGCAGATACCGATAAGGGGAGTAATATCATTATAGTTGTTGTTATATATTTTCTTGAGTCGGGGGCCATTTTACCATCCATTTTTTGCCATATCGGGCGAAGCTTTATGTAAATTAGAGCGCGCCATCGCATCCATAACACTGTATAAAGCGTGTTCTACACGCTCATCAATAGGCTCCAAGCGACGCCCTAAATAGGTTACATATACAATTTGATTATTCATTACTAAGGTCAGTTTTGTGCCAGCCCGAGGAAGTACGGTCTCTTTTATTTCTATATTAAAACCAGCGGTTGAGGGTAGGTCGCGCCAAAGGTTTGAAAATTCAAAATAAAACTGGTGACCAAAGCGACTAATGCTGCGATCGAGCACTAGGCCATCTATTTCTAATTCGTCAGCGCCTTGAGATAAGTGGCTAAAGGTAGTTAAAAAAAGCAGGCTTAGCGCGGTAATAAGCGTTCTAACTAATGTCATGTTTAATATGGGGGGACGTGCCCCCCAATATCCTTATTCTTGGGTCACAGTTGCTGTGTTGTAATCGCCCACTTGGGTGATCACGACTGAAGTGTTAGAAGCGGTAATAGCACCTTCAACTAAGTTGCCATTACCTACTTGTGTGACTGTGAAGTTGATGTTGTCACCACCAACGATAAATGCACCCGTATCGATACCTGCTACCATATTCATATCGCCTTGCTGCGAAATATCAATAGAATGGTTGCTGCCTTCCATAACTAAATCAATCGCATTCAGATCGCCACTTTGGCTAAAATCAACGCTATTGTTATTACTATTTAGCACACTTGCAAAGGTTAATGTTGCTTCATTTGTGCTGCCTAATTGACTGATATTAATGTCATTATCGTTTGAATTAAGCGATGTGTCAGGGTACGAAGATTGAATTAAAGCGGTATTCATGTCACCGGCTTGAGCTAAATCAACGTCGTTGCCTTGACCATTAAAATTAGCGATGTGAGCGCTGTTTTCGTTACCAATTTGAACGCTTGAGAATTCATTGTCAGCGCCAATTGTGCCCAAGTAGGTCTCGTTCATTGAGCCATTTTGCATAACAGTGAGTTCATTGTTATCACCTAATACATCAGCCCCAACTTGATTATTATCTTGTTGTTGATCAACCGAAACTTGATTGTCATTACCGGCAAATAACTCAGATGTGAAGGTATTGGTATTACCTTCTTGATCGATTGATAGGGTGTTTTCGTTTCCTTCAACACTTGCAAAAGTCGCAGTATTTGAATCACCCGCTTGTTCGATGTCTAAGCTGTTTTCATCGCCGCGAACAGAAGTAACCGTAACGCCGTTGAAATTACCTTCTTGTGCTATTACTACTTCATTCGTATTACCAACGAGTTCAGTAAGTGTAAAAGCGTTAAACAAGCCGTTTTGAGTAACTTCAATGGTGTTTTCGTCACCACTAATAGTTGCCAGCGTTGCTTCATTTAAAAGGCCTGCTTGAGATGCGCTAATTTTGTTGCTATTACCTTGCAAATCCAAATTATAAAACCAATGGCCGCCATCTTGCTGAGTAACTGCAATGTCGTTAGCATCACCTTGAACTACGTTAATCGCTTCGTTATTAATACCAAAAAAGCCCGTGCCAAACTGCGCAACATTGACTGAGTTATCATCGCCTGTTATGTCTGATAGAGCGCCATTAACTTCACCATCTTGGCTGTGACTTAGGGTGTTGTTATCGCCTATTACGTACGTTAAAGACAAGTTTTGAATTTGTTTTTGATCAACATTAATGCTGTTGTTATCGCCTAAACTTGTTACGTTTGCTTCAAGGCCATCACCTTGTTGCGTGACCATTACATCGTTACCCATACCTTGCAATGATGTTTGTTCAATAGTGAGGACATTGCCTACCGCAGTAGTTGACACTTGACTTGCTAATACAGAGGTTGATTGGTTTTTATCGTCGATATTTGCGTGTGCAACAAAGCTTGAACTTAATGCAACTGCGATTGCACATGTCAATAAAGATTTATTTAACTTCATGATTTTTCCTTAACTTATAATTATTAGAGCAGTCATTAATGGGTTGTGGATACCTTAATGTTCTGCATAGTTTGTTCGGCATGCCTTGCCGATTTAAGTTTTGTGATATCAAGAGCAAAAAGCTCACTCATACAAAAGTGAGTGAAGAATTATATTGATATGCAGTGTTGTGTTTTATGCAATTAATGCTTTTTTACTTACGCACTGCTACCAATTGACGGTTAACTTTATTGTGTAAACGTAATATTCGAAATCATCTCTTTTTATGATTTTTAATCTACTTTCTTTTCAATTGCTTACTTGTTTTCCACCGTAATCAGCTTGGAATGTTGAATAATCTGGTAATAAAAGATGAGGCGAGTAAGGCATCTACTGAGCGCTAATTACTCATAAAAACGATTGTGTTGTTAATAAATTGACCGTTAAAAACAGTGTTAAAGACTGGTTTTTTAGTAATTTATTGAATTTTTCTTGTCTGGTTTAGGTTTTCTCTGTCATTTATGGTGCTTGCCAGTGATATTTCAAAAGTAGTGAAGTTAGCGAAACTTAGTAACAAAGCTAAGTTAATATTTCTAACTATGGATACAAAATATGAAAACTAAATTATCTATTTTAAGCTTGGCTATTTTGCCATGTTTAGCTGCAGCACAAGTAACAACCATTGCTGCAGAGCCTTCAGCACGAGCTTCTCAAGACTCATTGCTTGTTATGTATAAAAAAGGCACTTCTGTGGCAATGCGAAGTCAAGCCCGCAGTTTAGTAAAAGCTAAAGTAAGTGATTTAAATAAAGATGGTGTTGATGATAACTATTCGTCGATTTTATCTGGTCGTCTAGCTAAGTTTGAAGTAACTGGCATGAGCACCAAGCAAGCAATTAAATTACTGCAAACACATGCAGCGGTTGAATATGTTGAGCCAGATTATCGCGTGAGCATTGCTACGGCTCCTAATGACCCTGATTTTTCAAAGTTGTGGGGATTACACAATGAAGGCCAATCTGGTGGAACGGCCGATGCGGATATAGATGCACTCGAAGCATGGTCAATTACAACAGGTGGTAAAGATGTCGTTGTGGGCGTTATCGATACTGGTGTAGATCACAGTCATAGTGATTTAACGGCAAATATGTGGATAAATCCGAATGAAATCGCAGGCGATGGCATCGATAATGATGGTAATGGCTACATTGATGACGTGCATGGTATTAATGCCATTACAAATGTTGGCGACCCAATGGATGACCAAGGTCACGGTACGCATGTCTCAGGGACAATCGGCGCTGCAGGTAATAACAATAATGGTGTTGTGGGTGTTAATCATGAAGCGGCGATTGTTGGTTGTAAGTTCTTAGATGCATCAGGCAGTGGCTCTACATCCGACGCTATTAAGTGTATTGACTATATGGTGAGTCTGAAAAATGCCGGTGTAAATGTTCGCGTACTAAATAATAGTTGGGGCGGTGGTGGCTTTAGCCAAGCGCTTGCTGATGCGATAACCGCCAGCGAACAAGCTGACATTTTATTTGTTGCCGCTGCAGGTAATGACGCCGTTGATAATGATCAAAATCCACATTATCCATCCAATTATGAGCATGAAAGCGTGTTGTCAGTGGCCAGCACTGATCGTAACGATAATATGTCAGACTTTTCACAGTGGGGTTTAACCAGTGTTGATTTAGGCGCACCAGGGAGCGCTATTTTATCAACCGTACCGGGTAATGGTTATGCCACTTACTCTGGTACATCAATGGCCACACCGCATGTTGCGGGTGTCGCTGCTTTGGTACTATCACTCAATCCTGACTTATCAACAAGTGAGCTTAAACAGCTGCTTATGGATAGTGGCGATGATAATGCACAACTGGCAGGGAAGACCGTATCGGGCAAACGCTTAAACGCTAATCAAGCTCTTGAGCAGGCAGACCCTACACCAAGCTTTAAACTATCTGTTACACCAACAGCTCAGCAGATCACTGCCGGTGAAACGGCAACATATACATTTGAAATTGGCTCAATTGCCCAGTGGCAAGGGGTTGTAGACCTTGAATTAATTGGCGATTTAGCTGGTGCTAGTTTATCAACAAACACTGCAACGCCTGGTGATGTGGTGATACTTAGTGTGCCAACTCAAGAGTCAACACAATGGGGGCGCTATGACTTTAGCGTAAATGCATCTTCTGGCGAGTTGGCTAAGCAGAAGTCAGTAAGCTTATTAGTTGATCCTGTTGGCTTAAATGATTTTACCTATACGAATGATACCGCAGTAGCAATCCCCGATAACAATGTTGACGGTGTTGATTCTGTGATCACCGTAAATGATCCACTGACTGTTTTTGCAACTCAAGCGAGTATTGATATTTCACATACTTACATTGGTGATTTAATCGTTACGTTAACCTCGCCTAGAGGAACAAGTTCTACATTGCATAGTCAGTCAGGCGGTAGCGCAGAGGATATAGTACAAAGCTACTCTTTAGCTGATTTTAATGGCGAAGTGGCAACGGGTGATTGGGTATTACATGTTGAAGATACCTATGCGGCAGATACTGGCACACTGAATAATTGGTCACTTACATTTAGTGCAATTGGTGAGGTAACCCCGCAGCCACCACAAGCTGATTTTGACTATGATGCACAAGCTTTAACAGTCTCGTTTACGGATTCAAGCAGCGATGCAAATAACGATATTACACAATGGAGCTGGGACTTTGGTGATGGTGCAACTTCAACAGATGCAAATCCAGTTCACGCTTATGCGCAATCAGGTAACTACCAAGTAACATTAACTGTAACCGATAGTGAAGGTAATACTGATTCGTCAGTACAGACCGTGGTTGTGAGTGATGTTGCAATTGCGTTGAGTTTAACCCGCGCGAATAAAACCCGCTTAAACACTATGCGTGTTGATCTTAGCTGGGAGCAAGTGGGTGCTCAATCACTTAATGTATATCGCAATGGTGAGTTTGTAGGAACAACGACTGATAACGGCCGTCACCGTGACTTCTTACGTAATGCAACTTTGCCAGCCTATGATTACCAAGTTTGTGTTACAGCAGATGTATGTTCAAATATCGTAACAGTGACATTTGAATAAGTGCACTTAACATTTAAATAATTCCCCGTGAAGTCCCAAGCCTTGCTGTTCCCCTGCAAGGCTTTTTTATTGCCTACTATATTGTTCCTGATAGTTAAACTCTGCACTTCAAACATCTAATAATATTATCAGATAGTCGTATTGTGGATTTTAACAGGCTCTGCTAACGTTCAACGATTACCCATAGTTTGAAATTCGGGGCGACTGACAACGCGCTCTATATTACAAAAAGAGAAACGTGCTTATGATCATCTTTTTTATCTGCCTGACTATTTTAATATTAGGTTACAAGTTCTACAGTCCCTTTGTAGAAAAACAAGCTGGTATGGACGCCACCATTGATACACCACAAAAACGTTTTAGCGAAGGTGTTGACTATGTTGCAATTCATCCTGTTCGTGCGTTTTTAATTCAGTTTTTAAATATTGCAGGGGTAGGCCCAATATTTGGCCCTATTCTCGGTGCTCTATATGGACCAATTGCTTTGGTCTGGATCGTACTCGGTAATGTATTAGGTGGAGCTGTACACGACTTTTACTCAGGTGTTATGAGTATCAAAGAGGATGGTAAAAGCCTACCAGAAATTGCAGGTAAATATTACAACGTTTTATTTAAAGGCTTTATGTTAATATTTACGGCGATGTTACTGTTTTTTGTCGGCGTGGTATTCATAATGAGCCCCGCTGGATTATTAAGCAACTTAGACGTATTTAAAGATACTATATTTGCCAATAATACCTTTTGGGTTTTGGCTATTTTGGCTTATTACTTTTTAGCTACTTTACTGCCAATTGATAAAATCATTACTAAATTTTACCCTGTTTTTGGTTTATTAATGATTGTGATGACGGTTGCAATTGCTGTATCACTGTTAATTAATGCGCCGCATTTACCGGTAGCTGGTGATTTTTTAGCGTATTTTGAAGCTGATCATGCCCATGACTTTTTAACTCCAAATCCAGATGGATTACCTACGTGGCCGTTATTGTTTATTACCATAACCTGTGGTGCTATTAGTGGTTTTCATTCTACGCAAGCACCAATTATTGCACGTTGCCTAACTAACGAAAAATACGTTCGTCCAGTTTATTATGGCGCAATGATGTGTGAAGGTATTGTTGGTTGTGTATGGGCATTAGCGGGTATTGCTGCTTTCCCAGAAGGCTATGCAGGTTTAAAAGCAATGCTTGATTTAGGCGGCCCAGGTTTGGTGGTTAACCATATAGCAAACAGTTATTTAGGTGTGTTTGGTGGTATTATGGCGATTATTGCAGTAGCAGTATTCCCAATTACCTCAGGCGATACGGCGTTTCGTTCACTTCGTTTAACAGTGGTTGATGCGTTTAGTATTCCGCAAAGTTTGCGTAATCGTTTATTGCTAGCAATCCCTATTTTAACGATTGCCTACTTTATGACTAAGCTTGATTTCTCTGTGATTTGGCGCTACTTCGCATTCTCAAATATGCTGCTTTCTACGAGTGTGTTATGGCTTGCGACTAAGTACTTATTTGACCGTGGAACATTTCACTGGATTGCCAGTGTACCTGCAGTCATCGCTACAGCAGTGACCTTGTCATACATAATGACTGCGGCAATAGGGTTAAACTTATCAAGTGATTTAGGTAAACCGATTGGTGCAGCAGTGGCGGTAATAGGCTTTATAGTACTAGCGATAGTGCATTCAAAGCATAAAGTGCGTGCAGTTTAATAAATCGTAATCTTAATAATGTAAAAGCGAGCCTTATGAAGGCTCGCTTTTTTATGTTTAATCGAGTTGTAATTTAGTTAATAGCTTTATCAACTTTTTGATCACTAACCGTTCAGGCAAACTATTAGCCGTTAAAAAGTAGCTTGCTCAAAGTAGCGAATATCATCAAGGGTGTTGCTGATCATCATTGCGCCCTCTAATAAACTCACTGTTTTAATCGCAGCACGTTCAGGATTAAGCTCTCCATTTATTTTATGTGCTTGAGTTAACCAGGCTAAATTTTTAATGAAAAAGCGCTTTACTTCATCGCGCACTTTATCAGGAAGGCTGTCACTTTGTGCGCCAAGTAAGCCACATAAACACATTTTTTTATCCATCACTAACGCATTTCTAAATAATTGCGTGTAAATATCGATTGGATTTTTACCGTTTGCTTTATGTGCCTCCGGTTCGCCAAGCACAGCGATAAAGGCATCAGTGTATTGATGCGCGAGTTCAGCACCTAAATCAGCTTTGGTCGGAAAATGATAATGCACACTCGCACTTTTAATACCAATTTCATTCGCCAACTCTCTAAAGCTAAAATTGCTATAGCCACCAAGTCTAACCTTATTTTCTGCTGCTTTTAACAGGGCTGCTTTTTTTGTCATTTTAAAACTTCCTTCATATCGCTGCAAAAAATTATCAACCAGTAGGTAGTTATTTTCAAGCTCTTTTATTTTTAGTTTGCAAAGATCGAGATCTTAATATAAATTACCTATCAGTAGGTAGGTGGGTAGTTTAATCTTGCCAATATTAGTTCAAACTGTGGTTAAAAATATAAAGAGATAATTATGAAAATTTATGACGTAGAAAACTTTCCTAATCCATTACGTGTACGTATTGCACTTGCTGAAAAAAATGCGACTGACAAAGTAGAATTTGTTGCTGTTGATTTATTAAATGGTGAGCATCGTACTGAAGCCTTTTTAGCTAAAAACCCCTTAGCAGGCGTGCCTGTTTTAGAGCTAGATGACGGGACATATATAGCAGAATGCACCGCGATTACTGAATACATTGATAGTTCTTTTGCTGGCCCTTCATTAACCGGTGTTGAGGCAAAAGAACGCGCGGTGATTAATATGATGCAAAAGCGTGCGGAGTCAATGGTCCTTGATGCTGTAGCCAGTTACTTTCATCATGCAACGGATGGCTTAGGCCCAGCACTTGAAACCTATCAAAATGTTGCTTGGGGAGAAAAGCAAGGTGAAAAAGCGCGCCAAGGCTTTGTTTATTTTAATACAGTGTTAGCCAATTCTGCTTATGTTGCCGGTGAGAATTTTAGTGTTGCAGATATTACTTTGTACGCCGGTCTGGTGTTTGCAGGCTTTGCGAAAATTGCTATTCCTAGTGAGCTATCACATTTAATTGCATGGCAACAAAAGGTCGCTCAACGTCCAAGCATTGCCGCTTAGTTATCAATTTATAATGTGGAGCTACTTATGAAAATTGCAGCTGATTTTAGCGAACGTGTTGTTGTGCATAGCGAATCGTTAGAATGGATAGCCTCACCGATGGCGGGTGTTGATAGGCGTCCACTTGATAGAGTGGGCGATGAGGTTGCACGCGCAACCAGCATTGTACGTTATGCGCCAAACAGCCATTTTTCTGCCCATACACATACCGGCGGTGAAGAATTTATTGTGCTTGAAGGTGTTTTTCAAGATGAACATGGTGATTTCCCCAAGGGTTCTTATATTCGTAATCCGCCTGAGTCAAAACATACACCAAGCTCTGAAAACGGGTGCGTTATATTTGTAAAATTATGGCAGTTTCAGCCAGAGGACAGAGAGCATGTTCGCTTGCAAACTAATACCATGCACGGTGTTCCTCACCCTGAGTTTAGTGATGTAAATGTAGCTCCTCTTTATAAAGACGCCTTTGAAGAGGTGAGTATTTTAGCATTTGCACCTAACAGTGAAATATCGTTAAACGCCTTGGGTGGGGGCGAGCTTTTAGTTCTTGAAGGCTCGCTTGAAGAGCAGGGCGATACATTAGTAAAACACAGCTGGTTAAGAGTGCCGCCTAACAGCGAAATTAAAGCAATAGCAGGCAGTGAAGGAGCCAGAGTTTGGCTTAAAATCGGTCATTTAACAGATGTTGAAAACCAAATAGCACGGCTTAAAAATGCATAATTAAGCATTTAATTAAAATAGGCACAATAAAAGTATATGTGCCTGTTTTTTGATCTACTTCACTATTGGTTACTAAGCTATCACCTATACTCAATGCTCATTTTATTGCGGAGTTCGGGTTATGGTAAATTTAACACACGGCTTATCTATTGGTATTGAGCGCTCTGGTTGCGAGTTTTTTTTAACCTTAAAAGCCATAGGCACACTCACTCACAAAGATTATGAAGTGATTACGCCGATGATAGACTCTGCGCTTGGCGAAGTTAAACATCCTATTGTTAATGTACTCATAGATGGAACTGAGCTTGATGGCTGGGAACTTAGAGCCGCATGGGATGATTTAAAACTTGGCTTAAAACACAACAAAGAGTTTAAAAAAATAGCCATATACGGCAACAAAGACTGGCAATCAACCATCGCTAAATTAGGCAGTTGGTTTGTATCAGGTGAAATTCAATATTTTGAGAACGCCACTGCGGCTTTAGAATGGTTAAAAAGTAATGATGAAGAAGTAGATGCTTAAATAAAGGCCATAATCGGCCTTTATTTTTAAAGTATTTATACCAATTCGCTTAATTAAGTGATCTATTTTGAGGCTGGAAAAACGTGTTGATAGCTAGGCAAAAAATTTGCTATTTAGTTGTTCTAAATGAGAATTTTTTAACGCAGATAGCGACACGTTTAGCCCCGTAAAATTATTAAGTATTATTGCGGATTGGTATTATACCTCTTGAAGTGTAGGTAATGCTGGAAAAGCCCCCTTGGCTAAGCAGGCTTTAGAGCCACAGCGAAGGCCGAAATTTAAAGCGCGTTTTACTATTTGCTGATTGTTGAGTTTATCCGTGAGCAATATATTTTCATCATTATGATTTAAATAATACAAAACCCCGGCAATAAACGCATCGCCCGCACTGGTGGTATCAACCGCCGTAATAATTGGTGCAGCTTCAGTAAATGTAAATACGTTATGGTAAACCGTTGCCGGTGCAGGGCCATCGGTTAAAAATACCAATTTAACACCTGTATCTAAAATAGATTGTAAATAATCATCAGGTGCTTGCTGTGTTTGCTCAGCTAAAAAGTTCAGCTCATCACGCGATAGCTTAACAATATCGCAATAGGCGTAACACGCGTGTACATTTTGCTCAATGTCATTGCTATTTTGCCACAAGCTATAGCGTAAATTCACATCAAAGCTGACTAGCTTATGGTTCTTTTTAGCCAGCTTTAAAGCATTGATCGTGGTGCGCGCAATGGCTAAATTAGTTAACGTGTTGGAACAAAAGTGTAGGGTACTCAATTCATCCCATTTGATATGGTTTAAATGCTCACTCGTTAACAGTAAATCGGCGGTATTGTGGCGATAAAAATTAAAGCTGCGTTCACCGGTTTCATCCAAACTGACAATAACCACGGCCGTTTGAGAGTCTTTAATTGTAAATAAGTACTCTGTACTTACCTTATATTGCGCAAGCGATTTACTTAATTGTTTAGCAAAATAGTCATCGCCCATACCGCCACAAAAAGCCGCTTTGCCGCCCAGTTTGGCATAACCTACCGCTACATTGGCAGGAGCGCCGCCAGCAATGGGCAAATAAGCACTGTTTTGAGAATCTTGCGGCAGCATATCAATAAGCAGCTCGCCAAGGCTAAGTAATTTGGTCATATTGTAAATCCTAAAAAACCTAGCAAGGGCTAGGTCAAAAGTAGTGGGAGAGTCTTTCAAGGTAAATAGATGTTAGGAGATCAAGCGCTGAAAATACATTATTCAGCGCTTAAAAATACTAAAGTTCGGTTAATTAAATAGGTATTTAAGTGTTAGTGACGTTGTACGGCCGTTAATAGTGCGGGCACGAATAATATTATTATCTGGGATAGAACCTTCTTCGGCTTCAGTAATACCGACTGTATCAAATAGGTTATTTACATTAAGCGCGATGCTAAGGTTTTCAGATAAATCGTAGCTTACAAAGCCATTTACTTGGGTGTAACCATCAAATTTAAGGTCGTTGTTGTCTTGAGCGTATGCATCGGTAGTACCAATAAAGCTTACACCAGCTGCACCTTTCTCGTAGCTATAACGCGCCATTAGTGAGTAAATTAAATCTGCTTGGCGTCGAGGCGTATTACCTTCTACTTCCGGTGTTAGTGCATCTTTAACGATTTCAGCATCGGTCCAGGTTAAGTTACCGCGAAAATCCCACGCATCGATGAAGTAAGTTGATTCAATCTCAATCCCTTTGGCTTCGTATTCACGGTCGAAAAAGGTTTGTGATGTAGCTTCAAAATTTTGCTCTTCAGTTTCTGCATAAAAAGCAGTTGCAAATACAGAGAAGGAATCAAAACGTTTTTTAACCCCAAACTCATATTGATTAACTTCATCTACAGCATCTTCTTTCGCAACAGAGCCATCTGCACGTACTTTACCAAATAAAAGTCGGTCAGCATTCGCTCGTCCGCCTTTACTGATACGAGCAAATGTTGCCAGACTTGGGTCAATTTGATAGTTAGCACCAATTGAATAAGATGTGTAGTTCCAGTCGTAGTTAACTGGGCTGGCATTAGTAATATCAATGCCTGCAACATTTTGTTCAGGAACGGATATTTCACCATCACGATTCATATCAACTGTAGAGGTTACTGCACCTGCGTAATTACCGCGAGCTTCCCCACTATCGTAACGGGCACTTGCATCAATACTTACATCGCCAAGTTTTGTAGAAAATGCAACGTACGGGGCGCGAGTGTCGTATTCTGTGTCGTAATCACGCTGACAACAGTTACCCCAAAAAGGTGTTCCGTATGCGTATAAACCATTTTCAGAAAACTCAGTACCATCGGCAGCTGTGACATTTAATAAGGCTGCGTTATCGCCCTTAAGCTCCATTAGATAAGAGTTCCATAACCACGACATGGCAATGTTTTGCGTTGATGCGTAGTAACCAAACGTAATGCTGGTGTCGTCATCGAGCGATTTAGTCAATTTAAAGTCGTTCACAATAGAGTCAAAGTCGTTCATTGTGACGTCAAACGTATGAATACGCATTGCTAAATTGTCTTTAAATGCAGCCCCAGTATTTGCATTGCTGAGTGTTGCACCTGCGCCGCCAATACTTTCTGCAATCGACGTTGCACTGCCTACTTCAGCAGGAATAAGTGAATTAAAGTTACCGCTTACAGATGATTTACGAAAACGGTTTTCGATACGCCAATCATTATCTAAGTCAAATACTGCTTCAAAGCCAATTGAGTCAACGTTAGGGTTCATACCGTCGCGAATATCGCCACTGCTAATTTGGTTTTCGCCGTTTAGACGCACTGTTTTTGTAAATAATGCCGAGTGTGGTGTATCCGATTGTGCGTCAAACCCAGGGATAGAATCGCCATTTGCATACATTGGCATCGGTAAGTAACCTACGCTTTTATCATCTAAATGCTTGTAATAAATTCGAACATAGCCGTTTTCAAAATCTTTGGTTAGGTTGGCTTTAATTTGCCCGCCTTTATTTGATGTGTAACCTGTTTCGCGTGGACCTTCACCTTGGCGAACAAAGCCACCGACATGAAAACGTACACTATCGCTTAGGTAAGTACCGTATTCAAAGTCTGTACGAACGCTATCGTAATCGAGGCCCAGAGTAGTTGATACGCTGCCTGATTCGTTTTCACCATTTTTAGAAATAAAGTTAATAATGCCACCAGGTGCATTACTTGCAGCCGTCGATGCTGAGCCGCCACGAATTGATTCGATTGTTTGTACGGTATTATCTAAGCGCATAAAAATATCAGCGTTACCAAAAGCGATATCACCGTATTGCAGTACAGGTAAACCGTCTTCTTGTAATTGTAAAAATTTCGCACCGCCAGATGCCACAGGTAAACCACGCACAGCAATGTTTGCGTTACCTTCACCACCGGTCGATTCTGCGCGAATACCCGGAATGATTCTAAACGCCTCAGCGGTTGAGCGAGGTGTAGACACTTCAACTTGTTCAAGCGACAAGCTACTGACTGATACGCTTGATGCCATAATCGTTGTACGACGTGGTACACCAGTTACAACGATTGTTTCAAGACCTTTGTTAGCTTGTACTTGAGAATTTTGATCTTCTTGTTGCGCATGTACGCCTTGGCTTACGGCAAGTGCTAATGCACTGATTAAATATAAAGGTGTGTTGTGTGTTGTCATGGTTACGCCTCGTTGTGTTGAACCCAATTGGATTTGTATTTTTACTTAATCGATTAAGTAAAAATAACAAATATTTTACAAGAAGCAAATTATTTTGTGCTTAATTTGCTCTTTTTTTATTCATTCATTGATTTATAAAGTATTTTTTATTGTCTTAGAATATAGGTTTACTCAGTTACAGGGTTATCTTGCTGTAAAGCCGTTGCTGATGGATCTTTAAAATAATTAAACAGCATAGCTAAAAATAAAATGACAGCAAAGCCCGTAGCTAAATAAAAACCGTAACGCACATGGCCAAAGTAATCGCTGATCATACCCATGAACAAGGGTGCTAAAGCCGCCGAAAGTGCGGTAAAAAATAATATCACGCCCGCCACAGCACCGTGCTGTTGCACTGCAAAGCAGGATATACCTTTAGAGTTTAAAGTCGGATAAACCATCGACATAAATAACCCCGAAAGCGGCAATAAACCCACAGCCCAATCAACGCCACCGAATAATGTACCGACATAACACAGCGCAATGCCTAAGCTTAAATAGGCCATAACACCTTGCCAGCTATAGCGGTTTAGTAACCATACGGCAATAAATCGCCCTGCGGCACGCAGTACAAAAAATATTGTCAATGCATAGGTTGCAAGTAGTGGCCAAGAGCCAGTGTAATCTTTTAACAGCGTAGGCATCCATACATAAATAGCAACCTCCGTGGCCACATAAAGGGCAATTGCCAGAGAAAAACCTAGCGCATACGGATTTTTGATCATTTTCATGGTGGTGGCAAGCGAAGTGGGCTTTGCTGTGGTTTTTACAACGGCTGGGTAGTCTGCACGCCACGCTAGTAAAGCGAGAATTAAACACATTACACCTGCAATAATGTACAGGTAAGTCCAGCTTACATTTTGCACCAGTAAGACGCCTACTAGAGCTGGCCCTACAATGGCGCCTATGCCAAAAAAGCCTTCTACCTTATTCATCGTTTTAGTGTGATCTTCGTTACTATGTGAAATATCACCAAGTAACGCAAGCGCACCCGTTTTAAATAAACCAATGGCTAAGCCTATGCAGCAAAGTAGCAATAAAAAGAAGGTAAAGCTGGTGCTAAACGCAAACAAGAAACAGCTCGCCGAAAATATTAAAAGGCCTAGCATGATGGTTGTTTTACGCCCTAAACTGTCTGCTAAAAAACCTAAAAACAATCCACTAAAAGCAATTAGCGCCATAGGTGCATAATGGAACGCGCTTGCTTGGGTCATGCTTAAACCAAACTCTTTAATAAGTTCAGGTATGATCATGCCCACCGCATCAGAAGTCATGGCAAACATAAAAAACATCATATATGTAAGCCAGCGTATTTGTTGCAACGGATCGCTGCTTACGTGTGTGTGTGATTTTGTCATGTACTTTTTCCTCGTTAAATGCTCAGTTAACACTTAGTAAGTCAGTTAGTTACTTATTGTAGTATTACGTGAGCCACGATTTTTGTATGTAAAATTATTAAAAATTACTTGTAAATTCTTACTTGCTAGTTAAAGATATATCTTAATCGATTAAGTTTCAACATGGTAATCACACAATGATGAAGAATAAAGTTCAATTGATCACATATGCTGATCGAATCACTGGCCAAGATATCAACGCATTGACCGCACTTTTAAATGGTCCATTACACGGCGTGTTCGGAGGTGTCCACCTATTGCCATTCTACAATCCAATTGATGGTAGTGATGCAGGCTTTGACCCTATTGATCATAGTGCCGTGGATGAACGGATCGGTACTTGGCAAGACATTCAAGTGTTAGGAGCAGACTATGATCTGATGGCCGATTTGATTGTGAACCACGTATCGGCGCAATCCTTTCAGTTTCAGGATGTACTAGCAAAAGGTAAAGCATCACCGTTTTGGGATTTATTTTTAACTAAAGAAGATGTCTTTCCAAATGGTATGAGTGACGCCGAGCAAAAAGCGATTTATCGCCCGCGCCCTGGCAGTTGTTTTACTCCAATGCCATGTGGCGATGGTCAAACGTATGATTTTTGGACCACGTTTACCGATAATCAAATCGACATTAATGTTAAAGTTGCTGCGGGCGTTGCGTATTTAAATAATGTATTAACAAAGTTCTCTGCTAATAACGTTAATATTATTCGTTTAGATGCGGCGGGTTACGCGATTAAGCAAGCTGGCACAAACTGCTTTATGCTAGATGAAACGTTTGATTATTTAGATAAGTTATCGGCGCAAGCTAATGCATTGGGTATGGAAACAATTGCTGAAATTCACAGCCATTATCAAACTCAAGTTGACGTCGCAAAGCGGGTCAATATGGTTTATGACTTCGCATTACCACCATTGATTTTGCACAGCTTATTTACCAATAATAGTGATGCACTTGTAAAGTGGTTAAATATTTCACCACGTAATTGCTTAACAGTACTCGATACCCACGATGGCATTGGTATTATTGATGCGGGTCCAATGGGTGATAAGCCAGGATTATTAAATGCAGCGCAAATTGATAATCTAGTTGAAACTATTCATGCAAATAGCAACAACCAAAGCCGCCAAGCAACTGGGGCTGCTGCCAGTAATGTCGACTTGTACCAAGTAAATTGCACTTATTACAATGCGTTAGGTGCAAATGATTTTGACTATTTAGTTGCGCGCGCGATTCAATTTTTTGCACCCGGCGTACCACAAGTTTACTACGGTGGCTTATTCGCAGCTAAAAATGATATGGCGTTACTAGCAAAATCAAATGTAGGTCGTGATATTAATCGTCCATATTTAGATGCTGATATCATTGCGCAGTCTCTTGCAAAGCCTGTTGTACAGGGATTACTAAAATTAATTGAGATACGTAATACTCACAGTGCCTTTGCAGGTGAGTTTAGTGTTGAAGGTGATGACAATAGTTGTGCTTTAAAGTGGCTATTAAACGACAGTGAAATTGTCCTAAAAGTTAATTTTGCACGTCGCGAAGCGTTAATAATTGAACGCACTGGGAATGAGCAAATACTCACCTCACTAAATGATTTGTTAAACTAAATTAAACCTTACAATCAGTCACTTATCAGCCACTATGACCTAACTGTAATTGGTAGTTGATAAGTGCTTTTTGCTCTTCTTTGCTAATAAATAAATTAGCTGCTAACGATCCTTTTTCTTCACTATTTTGATGAATTGTTGTTAATGTTGGCATAGAGCGCTGCGCTTCATCAATGCCATCAAATCCAACAATTCGCAATTCTTGGGGTATTTTTATACCTATTTTAACTGCTTCGCGAATTGCCGCGAGGGCAATAAGATCACTCATACAAAGTAATACATTGGGTCTAGGTATGCAGTTGAGCGCCTCTTTTGCTGCGATGCTCGCATAACGTTCGCTACTTTCTGGAATATTCCAAGTTCTATCGTCACCTAAGGTAATGTTAACTTCGCTTAATGCTTTTTGATAACCTCGTAATCTTTGATGTGCAATTGATTGACCGGCTTCGCATTCATGGTGCTCATATACACGACACAATACATTTTCATCTAATAACCGCAGTCCCAATATAGCGACCTGATCAGCACTGCTTTTTAATACGTGTTTAGCCACTTCATAACTAGCTTGTTCGTTATCTATGTTTACTGAGGCATTACGATCAATATCAAAATCAACGGTAACCACATGTTTGGGTACAATTTTTAATTGATCTACAAGTGATTGATTGCGCGGACGACCATAACAAATAAAGCCATCAACAAAATCTAATACGCTGTTAAGGTTTTGACTATTTCCCGAAAATAATAATAAGTTAATATTGTTTTTTTCAAGGATAGAAGCCACACCACGCATAAAACTACTGGCCACAGGATCCGACACCATATACTCAATACTGTCAGGTAATACCAGCGCAACAATATTAAATTTACCACGGCGTAATGATTGCGCTGCTTTATTGGGTCCAAAATAGCCAAGCTCTTTACACGCCAATAAAATAGACTCGCGACGACTTTTTGATAGTTGATCTGGACGATTAAATGCATTTGAAACGGTGGCGTTAGAAACGCCTAATTCTTTGGCGATGCTTTTTAATGTCCAATGTTTTTTTTGGGTCATACGACTTCTCATGATAGTGAACGCGATTCACTAATAAATTACCATATTTCACGCTAAATCAAAGTGTTAATTATATTGTAGCGTGTATAGCAAGTTACGTAATTAGGTATTAGGAACAAGAATGAACTAGAAAGTGGTTGTTATTAATAATAAAGTACTGGCTTTTTTATATCTGCTAGCTTACTAACTCACACGTTACTGTTTGGGTGATTTTTCACAAAGTCGCCTTATCATTTATATCTTTACATATGTACCATTTTTGATGATAAAGTACTGTTGTTTTCTATTTTGCTACAACTAATGAATTAAAAATTTTTTAGTTTTAGGCAAAGTATATTGTATGTAATGGCGATTATATGTTGCAAATTGCGTCCTCGATAACCCGTTCTGGATTGAAATAATAAAATTTATCAAAGGTAAATTATGAAAATGAATAGATTGATTTTGGCGTTACCGTTATTAGGATCAAGCTCTATGGCGCTTGCTAATACGACCCATCAGCGCGTATTCAAGCCACAAGCTGCGATTGTTGAACGTGTGCATCATCATGGCGTTGAACACGGCCATAATGAAAAAGCACCAATAGCACAGCTGCAATCACAACCCCAAAAATTTAGTATGTTAATGATGCGTAGCCAAGCTGCAACAGTCAGCTGCGATTTAAATGCACTGGCTAATGCTAGTTCAACGAGCATTATTACTGAGCTTAAAAATCAAGGTAGTGGCTGTGTTAATGAACTATTTAGTGCATCAGCATCAACTCAGAGCCTAGTATTTAGTTCTGATAATATGTATGCGGTTGCTAATCATGCAAAGTCACTCTCACAGACTTATGCTGGCGGTGGTGACATTGAACTCGAGGCATTGTTCCTATATTTACGAGCTGGTTTTTATGCGGAATTTTACAACGACAACGTGAGCTTTAGCTCTTGGGTTACGCCTGCCGTAATTGATGCGATAGATGCTTTTGTAAACAACAGCCATTTTTATGACGATAATGACGGCCATGGTAAAACGCTTTCTGAAGTGATCATTACGATGGACAGCGCTGAACAGCAACATCGTTACTTGTATGTGGTGAAACAGTGGCTAACGCGTTTTAACGAAAGCTATGCTGCAAAATGGAATATACGCAGTGCGGTGAATGGTATTTTTACTTTGCTTTATCGCGGCCAGTGGAATGATGCATTTGTTACAGCTGTAGCTAGCGATACTGATTTAGTTACTAAGCTGAATGCATTTACCCAAAAGCAGTGGATGATTGACTCTGACGCACAATATTTAATTGTTAATGCAGCCAGTGAGCTTGCGCGCCTTAAGCAGTATTCCGACACTGCTATTCAAGCTACTGTTGATACTGGCTTAAAAGCGGTTTTTAGTACTTATAACAGCTTTGGCTATGGTGATGCAGTATGGCTTGCGGCGGCAGATTCTGTCAGTTATTACGCTGATTGTAATGACTATGGTATTTGTGGATTTGTTGATGAACTTACTCAGCAAGCGCTTTCGCAAAATTATAGCTGTAGTAGCACTATTAAAATTCGCTCACAAAATATGACTGCAGCACAACATACAGCTGCATGTGCTGCAATGGGCGCAGAAGAAGGTTTATTTCACACTAAACTTGCCACCAATAACACCCCAGTTGCCGATGATAACAACAGTTTTTTACAAGTAAATATATTTGATAGCAGCGATGATTATAGTAAATACGCAGGTGCGATTTTTGGCATTAACACCAATAATGGCGGCATGTATTTAGAAGGTGACCCCGCAGTTGTGGGTAATCAAGCAAATTTTATTGCCTATGAGGCGAGCTACGCCAATGCTGAGCATTACGTGTGGAATCTAGAGCACGAATATGTACATTACTTAGATGGTCGTTTTGACTTATATGGAAACTTTAATTCACCAACTGAAGATATCGTGTGGTGGTCAGAAGGCGTTGCAGAATATGTTGCTAATCTTGATAATAATGACGCCGCTAAAAATACCATCAGTGATGGTTCGCGTTATACCTTAGCGCAAGTATTTGCCACTAACTATGACGGTTTTGATCAAGACCGTATTTATCGCTGGGGTTACTTGGCTGTGCGCTTTATGTTCGAACGCCATTACAGTGAAATTAATGCCATGCTTGCAGATACACGCATTGGTAATTGGAGTGCTTATAAAGCGAAAACTGTGCAGTGGGCAAATAATTATGAAAACGAGTTTGTACAATGGTGTGATGACTTAGTTGCAGGTACAACCACTAATACGCCACCAATCGCATACATCAATGGACCTTATGCCGGTATGCAAAACAATGAGATCAATTTTACGAGCAATGGCAGTATTGACAGTGACGGCTCAATTGTTAGTTATCAGTGGAGCTTTGGTGATGGCAGTAGTTCTAATCAAGCAAACCCGGTGCATACTTATACAACATCAGGACAATATAGCGTATCGTTAACGGTTGTTGATAACCAAGGTGCCAGCCAAACCGCATCAACATTGGCTAGTATTGAAGAGGATAGCAGCGTTGGTAACGGCGAGTTGATAAACGCTCAACCAATGACTATTGCTGGCGAGCAAGATGAGCTGTTGTATTTCAGCTTTGATGTACCGCAAGGTGCCAGCGACTTAGTGTTTAGCTTAAGTGGTGGCACGGGCGATGCTGATTTATATGTGAGTTATGCTGCTACACCAACAATGGATAGTTATGATTGTCGTCCTTATGTCGGTGGTAATAGTGAACAATGTGTAATAAATCCTGCACAAGCAGGTGTTTATCAAGTAATGGTTCGTGGCTATAACATGTTTGATAATGTGCAATTAACTGCTTCATACACAGGAGCAAGCAGTAGTGTACCTGATGCATGTGCTACCCAAGGTAGTCGTAGCAATGGCCGTTTAAATGACGGTGAAGTGATTTGTTTGGGTAACAGCGATCCTATGTGGTTTAGTATTGCTGACGTTCAAAGTCAAAGTGGTGTGGCGATAACCACCGCTAATGGCAGTGGCGACATCAGCCTAAGTTATTCAAACAGCAGCTGGCCAAATGGCAGTAATGAACAGGCTCAGTCCAGTAATAGCGGCAATAGCGAATGTATTTATATTAGCGATCAAAGCCAATATTGGGGTTATTTAAAGGTGTCGGGCAATAGTACTGGTGCAAGTCTAGTGGTTGATTTTAATAGCCAAGGGTGTCGTTAAAATTATCATATTAAAAAAGTAAAGCACCTACAGCAAAGCCCATCTAGATGGGCTTTTTTAGTGTTGTAACTTAAGCGTTAAAGTGAGTTTAGATTGCTCGTTTATACACCGCGAGTGGATGCGAAGTACTTAACGATACGTGCACGCTATCGCCAGGGTATACCACGACTTCGTGGCTTACGCGGCTAGTAACCACTGTTTTACAGGCAAGCTCTACTGCACATAAACGACTCCCTCCTTCAAAGCGTACCCATACGACCACACCGTTGTTGCCGATCTCACCTTGTACTAGCATTACATCGTCGGGGCGAAGTAGGACATCCACCTCACCTTGTTGGCAATCTACGGCTAGAGCGGGCACATTGCCGATGGCTGTAGTTGCTTGATTATTCTCAAAAAAACCGCTAATGAAACTTGCTTCACCTAAAAAACGTGCAACAAAGCGATTGTTGGGCACACTAAAACAACGCTCAGGAGTATCAAGTTGCTGGATTTTTCCGGCCTTGAGCACACCCACACGATCGCCTATTGATAAAGCTTCTTCTTGATCATGAGTTACCCAAATTGCAGGCACGCCAGCTTTTTTCAGGGCATTTCGGATATCCCAGCGCAGCATATCTTTTAGTGCCGCATCAAGGTTTGAAAGCGGCTCATCAAGTAACACAAAGTCAGGTTGGTGGGCAAGGGTACGTGCTAGTGCAACTCGTTGTTTTTGACCGCCTGAAAGGGTGGCTGGCTTTTTATGACGAAAGTCATCAAGACCCAGAAGGGCTATCCAATGATCAGCAACGGCGGTATCTTTTAAACGAAAGCCAATGTTTTGCTCAACGGTTAAATGAGGGAATAACGCAAAGTCTTGAAATACCATACCTACGCTGCGTTTTTCAGGCGGCACAGTCAATTTGGGGGTAGCCTGCCATTTACCTAAGTTAATTTCACCTTCGCTAATAGGAATTAGTCCGGCGAGCGCTTGTAAAATTGTGCTTTTACCACAGCCCGTAGGGCCTACTAGCATGAGAATTTCACTTTCACCAAGCAACAAATTTAGGTCGCTTACTACACGGTTACTGCCATAATCTATAGACAACTGGCTTACAGATAGCATTTGTATTTAAATCCTCAATGTTCGAGTTGGTTACGTTTTTCGCCAGACATCATAATAGCTAAACCGCACGCAGAAATCAGTACTAACAATAACCCAGGGATAGCAGCACGACCAAAATAGCCCGCCTCATAAACACGCCATAAATAAGTCGATAGTGTTTCAAAACCAGTTGGGCCAAGTAATAAGGTTGCTTCTAATTCACGCATGGATTCTAAAAATACTAAAGCGGCACCGGCTATGATCCCACGGATTGTGAGTGGTAAAGTTATGCGGGTAAATGCTTCGCGCGGACTGGCGCCTAAGACCCGCGCAGATTTAACTAAACTTGGATCAAGGTGCTCAGTGCTAGTGCGCACAGAGCCTACCGCTAAGGGTAAAAAACGCAGCATATAGGCAATGATCAACAGCCCTAATGTTTGATATAAAAACGGCAATTGCAAACCACCGTAAACTAGCGCGGTGCCCATTACAATACCTGGAATACCAAAACCAAAGTAAGTAACACGCTCCATGATACGACCCGCTTTACCGCTAAGTGCAGCATGGGCAACAGGGATAGCTACAATCACCGCAACCACTGCAGCAATGGCTGAGGCATACGCTGAATTCCACGCGATGCTAAAATCAAATGAGCTAAAGCCATCACGCGCTAACCACAGCGAAAATATCGCCAGAGGTAAGCCAATGGCTAATAATAAAATAGGCGCAAAAGTGGCAAACATAGCCGCTAGTTGCCACTTACTAGGAAACAAAATTAATGGCCGGCCATGGCGTTCGCTAGCCGTTTTAATTTGTGACTCAATCAACAGTAAAAAGCCCACAATCACCAACAACTGTAACGATAACATTGCCGCACGACTTAACTCAAAAGCATTGTACTCGACATAAATAACCCGGGTAAAGGTATCAAGGCGCATCATTGCAGGTGTGCCAAAGTCAGACAAAGTATACAGGGCGACCAATAACGAACCTGCGGCGATGCCATTTACTACACGGGGTAAAATGACTTTAAATACACTTTCGGTCATCGACATACCTAAGGTGCGGGCCGCATTAACCATGCTTGCATCAAGACTAAGTAAAGATGAGCGGGTAGTCATCATTACAAATGGAAATGTGTAAAGAGTCATGACAATAGCTGCGCCGCTGAGTCCATCCATCGATGGCAGTTCAATACCAAGTAGATTATGTATCTCTCCGCCGGAGCCAAAAGCCGCATAAAGCGTAAATGCACCAATGTAACTGGGAATGGCTAGAGGCGCGGCAAAAAACACCAGCCATACTTTTTTAAACGGTAAACGCACATAAGCGCTGATAAATGCTAACGGTACCCCGATTAAAATAGAACCAATGACCGTTAATACCATCAAGGACAAAGTATTGCCGAGAATACTTAAATTATGATTATCAAACAAAGAGCTGGCATCAGTGGCCAGCGTTATTAAAATAAAGATAGGAGATAAAACAATAAGCGCTGCAAGCAGCGCCATTGGGTAAGAAGCTGGTAGTCGCATTACAGTACGCCGCTATTTCGCATCAAAGCTATGGTTGGCCGAAGATCAGCTAACTGTGTTAAGTCCACTTTGGGTGGTGAAATATTGGCTAAAGATGGTAACCCTTCAGGTAGAGGGACACCATTTACCAGCGGAATTTCATAGGCTTCACGAGCCAAGTAACCTTGCACTTCGATGCTTAATAAATAGCGCATAAAGTGAGTGGCAAGAGGGTCGTCGTTCAATGCCAAAATACCTGATGCATTGACTAAACAGCCAGCATCTTGTTGGGTAAATGCTAAATCAAGTTTGGCATCTGGTTTGCCTGATTTTAAACGTAAGGTGTAATAGTGATTAGCAAAACCAATATCCACTTCACCACGTTCAACGGCCATTACTACACCCAACTCACCGGCATAGGTTTTAGCACGCTTCTTAATCTTTTTCAGCCATTTCGCTGTTTTATCGTCACCTTCGAGAATACGCATTGCCGTTACAAATGATTGAAACGATGCATACGCAGGTGCCCAGCCAATGCTTAAGTCACTATCAGCAATGTCCATAATACTGGTTGGAATTTGCTCTTTGGTCAAACGCGAAGTGTTATAGGGTATAGTGCGCACACGACCGGTGACAGGGGCCCAATCTTTATAGCGAAACTGTGGTTGCAACTGCGCTGATAAATCACTCGGAATAGGTTGTGCAAGGCCGGCATCTGAAACCAAGCCAATAGCGCCAGAATCAACAGCCCAAAACAAATCGGCTCTACGCACCCCTGCTTTTGCTTCAGCAACAATGGTATTGGCTAAAGCTGCTGTAGGACCACGACGAATGCCTAGTTTAAAGTTGGGGTTTCTGTCTTGAATTGCTTGTAGCACATTTTCATACAAACCACCTTCACCACGACCTAGGTATAAGGTCAGCTCACCTTCAAGTTTAGGTAAGTCATCAACAGACACTGGGTTTGCTATGTTGGCAGCTAGTGCGCGAGAAAGAGGCAATGGTAATGCACCGATTGCCCCAAACGCAGCTAGGCCTTGTATAAAGGTCCTACGCTTCACTTAAAATACATCCTTACGTGCTTTTTCGGCTTTTTCGAGTAATACCTTAGCGCGGTCTAATTTAGTGTGCATGCTACTCACCACTTCGCGTACTTCATCAACACTTTTGTTATCTGAAATTGCTTTTGGCAGTGTCACGTTAAAATCTTTTTCTAATATTTCAACAAGTTTGGCATCTTGTTCGATAAGTGTGCCTTCAACACCTTCAAATAGGTGAAGGTAAGTATCGTGCACAATGCTGGTTGCTTCATCACTTAAACGCTCTGCATATTTGGCAATGACACGATCAAGTTTATGTTTAATTTCATCGATTGTAGCACTTTGCGTCATGCTTGTGGTTGCAGTTGCTTTAACGTTTGCAAGCAAACCTTTTTGTTGAAATTGCGCCGCTAGTTTAACTGCGCCAAGACCTTGCCACAAGGCAGCATTCATAGCTTGTTGTTCTTTACGAGCTTCAGTCGCCGGCTTGTTATTATCAATGGCCATTTTTACGCCATAAATACCTTGCCAGATTGACGCATATACCGGCACAAAATTTGTTTCAATCGCGCTGTGAAACTTCACTGATTCCCAATATTCGATTAAGTCATCGCTTTTTACTGCTTTTGCGCCTTTGCTTTCATAGTTGCTTACCATGGTATCGACTTTGCCGATCATCCATTCAACTTCTTCTGAGTAATCTTTGATATTTGCTTGTAAGTGATTTACATGTTCGCCAATAGGGCCATTAGCAAATGCAGGTTGCGCAACAAATGCTGATACTAAAAGAAGGCTCACACCTAAGGTGGTAGCTGATTTAAATACTGCTTTCATAATAGAGGATCCGAAAGGTAATTGTAAATGATAGCCATTATCATATCCATAAAGATGACTAAAAGCAATATACCTAAATTAGCCTTTGAATGCCCATTTTATCTCTGTTTATAAAGCATTTGTTTGTATTAGGGCGGTTGTAATGATTTGTCGATATAAACCTTAACCGCAGGATCGGTTGGTTTATGAGCGAAAGTAACAAAAAAATACATTTTTCTTTGCTTCAATTGAATTTACAGCAGCACAGAGTCTATCGACAGGTTACTTGCTACTAATTCAAATTTATTTTTTGCACTAGGAAACAATAATTACATGCCTAGGCTAGCAAGTCGTCTTTGGCTGATAAAAAGGATTATGATGAAAAGACAAGTACATTTATGAAGTGATAAAATACGCATGCTTTCTTTAATTAAACTTGCCACACTTTTTAAATGCGTTGACAATACAAAGGCAAAATTTACTAGGTAATTGTAGTAAAATAGCAACTCGGATATGGTTTGTGTTTCACAGCTATAATCTAAAGAAGAGTTAACTATTCTGCTTGCTGTGACTTTTAGCTGTTTAGTAATAGTAATAAATACTATCTATGCATTCTGTGCTACTTATGCAAAATCAAAGCTATCCTCGCAAAAAAGGGGGACGATACTTAATAAGGTCAGTGGTGGAGTATTCGTCGGATTTGGCGTTGGTCTCTTGCAGCGTCAAGTAAATAATTTCATGCCATAACGTAATCTTTATGACATCTACTTGCGCCTGTTTAGATCATTTTACTTATTCAAGATAAGAGCGGTTTATGCCAACATTGAATGCGCAACAATTAATACAACACAATAAAATCATTTTATTCGACGGGCAGTGTAAGCTATGCAGCGCGTGGTGCAATTTTATTATTAAACACGACAAGCAGTTGCATTTTAAACTATGCAGTGTGCAGTCTTTAAAAGGCCAAGCGATACTAAGTTACTTTAACTATGCAACAGATAATTATAAAACTATGATTTATGTTGAAAATAATCAATGTATTACGCAAAGTGATGCATTTATTAATATTGTTACGCAGCTTGGTTGGCCTTGGCAGATAGCTAAAATATTGCGAATAATTCCCAAATGCCTACGTAACTGGGCGTACGATCGCATTGCGTTTAATCGATATCGCTTATTTGGCAAGTACGATTACTGTCGTATACCAAACAGTGACTATGATCAGCATTACTTATAAGGCATTAAATGTTGTGTTAAAATCGCCGCAGTTAAATTGAGTAGAGACAAATAATGGCCAGCACTGCACACGCATTACATATTTTGGTTAAGCATAAAGAACTTGCTGAAGATATCATCAAGCAATTAAAAAAAGGCGCTAAGTTTCAAGTGCTCGCTAAAAAGCATTCAACCTGCCCATCAGGGAAAAAAGGCGGTGATTTAGGCGAGTTTAAACGCGGCCAAATGGTTCCACAGTTTGATAAAGTCGCTTTTAGTGCTGAGATCTTAGAGCCACATTTAGTTAAAACCAAATTTGGCTGGCATGTTATCAAAGTGCTGTATAGAACGTAAGAGTAAATAAAGTTAGCTAGAAAAACGAGTGACTTTGATTTAAACGTAAAAACCACCTACAAAGGTGGTTTTTACGTTTAAGCATCCAGTAACTTTAGCTGCCAACGGCACTTGGTTGTACATCTAAGCCGTAACCAAACATTACTGCAAGCACTAATACAATTGATGCGGCTAACATTAACTTAAGTAACAATGGTAAACAAAAGCGGAACCAATGGCCATAAGGGACGCCTGCCATCCCTAAAATTCCCATTAAGACTGCATTAGTTGGGATGATCATATTTGAAAAGCCATCGCCAAATTGATATGCAAGTACAGCCACTTGGCGTGGCACGCCGACTAAATCGCCCAGTGGGGCCATCAGCGGCATAGTTACATACGCTTGCCCAGATCCTGATGGAATAAAGGTATTGAGTATTGTTTGAATGACTAACATTCCAATGGCTGAGATCTCGGCGTTCACATACGAAAGTGGTAGCGACATACCATGCACTAAACTATGCAAAATTTGCCCATCTTCCAGTATCAAGGCAATACCACGGGCCACACCAATTAAAATAGCGGTAGTTACGAGGTCTGAGACCCCTTCAATAAAACGGTTGGCAGTTTCATCTGCTGATAAGCGCCCCAGTACAGCAACAATCGCACCCCAGGCAATAAATACACCGCCTAGCTCGTATAAGTACCAACCTTTAGTGGCAATACCCCACACAGCGACAGCAAGAGAGATGATAAAACTGCCTAAAATTAGTTTATGGCGCAGCGCAAGTACAGGATACTGCGGTGTTGCTTTATCGCCTAAAGGGCAAGGTACATCAAGCATCATGGATTTACTTGGATCGTTTGCGACTTTTTTAGTGTATTGCCACACATGGTGAAAGCCAATTAATACAAACGGCACGAATATCGCCAAACGTAACCATAAGCCAGAATACACTGGAATTTCAGCAATTTGCTGAGCAATTAACACCGTAAACGGGTTAAACGCCGATACCCCATAACCAATCCCGTAACCTGCCACAATCATACCGACCGCAGTCATTGCATCAAGGCGCATGGCTTTACATAAAGCGACTAAAATCAGCACAAACGGAATGTATTCTCCCGCAGTACCAATGCTGCTCGATGCTAAGGCAAAGCAAAATACCACCATAAAAATAAGTCGTTGTGGTTGTCTACCATGGCGTTCAAGTAAACGACCAATCAACGCATCAACCGTGCCGGTAGCACGGGCAATGGCAAGTACGCCGCCAACAATCAATACAAAAAAGATCACATCTTGCGCAGCGGCAAAAGCACGCGGAATAGCGGTTAATAAATCCCATGGGGTCAAATAATGACGTTCTGCAACAGTTTGATAGGTGCCGGCGATCACCATTTCTCGGCCAGAATCAGATAATGTAGTATCAAAAAATCCCTGCGGTACTAGCCACGTAGCAACTAACGCAGTGACCATCATACCCAGCAGTAAAATTAAAGTATGCGGCACTTTAAAAGAATTACTCATACGTTCTCCATTTTTATAATTAGTGCAGCGAAAATATAGACGCTACTTTTTGTGAAGAATACCACGACTTGTAAAATCACAATAAAAATAGGCACGCAAGTCTGTAAAGGAATGTAACAGGGAAGAGCCATGCTTATAGTTAGCTGGTTCAAGAAAAAACAGTCATTAGTTTAAAGTGGGTGTCTTTAAATTGGGTTGTGTAATAACACAATATTTACGCAGACACCCATCTTAAAATTAGCTTATTTACGCAGACACCCATCTTAAAATTAGCTTAACTTTTAAGACTCATGTGATACTTAATACAGTGCTATATCTTTACAGCTTGTTTTAAGTTATTTGCTTAGAAATCAAAATACAACAAGGAGAACGGTTCATGGTGGTAGCGGGATCTTTACTGTTATTCTGTGGCAAAATGGGGGCAGGTAAATCAACCGAAGCTAAAAAAATAGCTCTTGAACGAAATGCCGTGCTTATCAGTGAAGATGACTGGTTGGCTACACTTTACCCTGACCAAATCAAGTCGTTTGAAGATTATATTAACTACTCTGGTTTATTGAGGTCTTTACTCAAAATTCATGTTCAAAATATTCTGCAAGCTGGCGCGACTGTGGTTATGGACTTCTCTGCTAATACAAAAAAACAGCGAGCATGGTTAAAAATTTTAGCTACTGAAATACAAGCTAATATTGAGTTTACTTACTTAAAAGTATCGAATGAGTCATGCCTTCAGCAAATTGCCCGGCGATGCATTGAACAACCAAATAGAGCTGCATTTGACACTGAAGCTGTGTTTAATCACGTTACTCAATATTTCGAAGAGCCAAGCGATAGTGAGTTTTACAATATTAAAGTAATTGATAAAGAAACGCTGTAAGGTTGCCATGCTCTTACGTATTTACTGGTTTTTTTGAAAGGGAAATTATGAATTACGTTAGTCTTTTTGCGTTCTTAGCTTTTGCCTCATTTGTCAATGCAAATACGGCTTTGCCAGATAACCAACATATTGTAGTCACCGGGGAGGCGCAGTTAAAAGTAAAGCCTGATATTGCTGTGATTAACCTCGAGGTGGAAAGTTTACAAGTCTCTAGTTTAGATGCGAAAAAGGATGTTGATAATCGGATCAATAGTTTTTAGCTGGCCTCTCTAAGTTTAATATTGATGAGAAAAATGTTTCTGCTTCAAGCATTAACACGCAGCCGAGCTATTCGTATACCGAGAGCGATAAACAGCAATTGGAAGGCTATACAGCTAACCGCAGTATTAAAGTAACATTAACGGATATTAAGCGCTTGAATGCACTCCTGGATATTGCACTGAGCGTAAAAATTGATGCAATTAAAAGTATAGAGCTAAAATCATCAGCAGCGAAGGCTTTAAAAGCACAAGTCAATGCGATGGCTGTGAATGATGCAAAAGAGAAAGCCAGCTCATTAGCCAAGGCATTTGGTACTAAGCTTGGGAGTATTTATAGTATCAACTCGGCTGCCAATAATAGTTTTAATCGGTATGGCGAAAATCAAGCTATTGATCGAATTGTAGTGAGCGGTAATCGGACTCAGCAATTTACAAGCCCTGGTAAGTACTTGCAGGAAAATATTGTTTTTTCGGCATCAGTCAGTGCCGTATTTGATTTAGAACTAACTGATTCAACAGCACCCTAAGATTGGCACATAAGGTAAAAAGCCACGTAACTTAGTTGAAGTGACCCCCAATAGTTGTTACATGGCTTTTTATTTTACTGCTGTGCTTCTTGCTCGGCGATTTGTTTAAAGGCTTGCACAAATGCGTCACTTGGTTGGCCGCCAGTGAGGGCGTATTGCTCGTTAATGATAAAAGTTGGCACTGAGGTAATGCCCATCTGTTGTAGCGCACTTTGCTCGCTACGAACCTCTTGGAAATACTCACCAGAGTCTAAAATTTCTTTTGCGCGGGCTCTATCAAGGCCAACGCTTTGCACTACATCAAGCAGCGTATCTTGCTCATTTAAATAAACTAAATCAGTAAAGTGCGCTTTAAAAAATGCCAGTTTTAATTCAGTTTGCTTGCCTTCAGTGGCAGCCCATGTCAGTAAACGATGTAAATCAAAACTATTGATCATGATTCGTTTGCCGTCAAAGTTAAAATCAAAGCCTGCTTGCTCGCCCATCTCTAAAATACGTTTACGGTTTTCGTCACCTTGTTCTTCAGTGAGGCCGTATTTTAGTGCTAAATGCTCATGTAAATCTTGGCCAACAACAGGCATGTCTGGATTTAGTTCGAATGGCTTCCAGCTGATCTCAGCTGTAAATTCGTCACTTAATTGCGCAAGGGCTGTTTCAAGGTTTTTATAACCAATAATGCACCATGGGCACATAACGTCTGAAACTATGTCGATTTTAAGCTTTTTCATCAGTGAGCCTATTTTTTACAAAATGTAACAGGGATATGCAGGCGAGGGTGAGTAAATTCAAGGGGGGCTATTGTTAGTTTTTATAAAGCTACATGGCAGGGGGCTTACCGTGCAGCTTTAGGGATAAGCTAATTTAAGTTAAATTAACCTGCTAAACCAAATGGGTCGTCAATGCTGTGAGCCGGCTCGGTAAACCACTTAGGGCCGTTGTCGGTCATGTAAAAATGATCCTCTAAGCGAACGCCAAATTCATCGGGTACAACTAGCATAGGTTCGTTACTAAAACACATGCCTGCTGCGAGTGGGGTTTTGTTACCACCGACTAAATAAGGCCATTCGTGAATGTCTAAACCAATACTGTGACCGGTGCGATGCGGACAACCTGGGGTTTGATATTCAGGACCTAAATCTTGTGCAGCTAAATAACTGCGTGCTGCAGCATCAACGGCCTCACAAGGAGCACCGATTTTAGCGGCGTTGAAGGCGGCGATTTGCGCGGCTTTTTCGTAATCCCAAAACTGGCGTTGGCGCTCTGTGGCCTCACCAAACACATAGGTGCGGGTAATATCTGATAAATAATCATGTACTTTACAGCCAGTATCAATCAGTACCATATCGCCTTTTTTAAGAATTTGCGGGTCTTTCACGCCATGTGGGAACGAGGTTGCAACGCCAAATAATACGATGCAAAAATAGTTACCTGGAGCACCTACTTTTTGGTGTGCTTGCTTGATAAACGCTTCAACTTCGGTGGTGCTGATTCCTTCGTGTAACATACTTGCAGTTGCTTGGTGAACCGCTAACGTCATATCCATAGCGCGTTGCATCAGTGCCAGCTCGTTGGCTGATTTATGCATTCGACAATGAGCGGTCACAGGTTGTGCATTGACTAGGTTTAAGCCAGTTTGCGCTTTATTGATACCGTCAAAAATAAAGAATTGTGCGCTTTCGTCAATTCCCACAGTACCATTGGCTGCAATGCCCATTTCGGTGATTATATTTACAAATAATGCATAGGGGTTTTCGTGCTCTTGCCAGCCACGAATTGGTCCATCAATTACTTTAAAACCATTAAGTGAGCCAATTTCAAAATACGGGGCAATGTATTGTAAGTCGCCCTTGGCAGGTAAAATAGCACCTACCAGTCGCTCGCTTGCATACCAACGCATGCCTGTAAAATAGGCAAGGTTAGTGCCTGCGTTTAGATAAATCGCATCAATGCCATTCGCTTGCATATAGGTTTGTGCATTGGCGATACGTGCTAAGTGTTCATCAGCTTGAATAGCCGTCAAATCGCCTGTCATATCACTTAGGCTGGCTAATGCCTGCTCTTTAGTTTGGGTACCAATACCAAATATTGTCATGGTGCTCTCCTTTATTTGTATTTGGCTATTGTGCTTGCGCCACTGCTGTACTGCAAGCGAGTTGCGTTGAAAAGCGGCTCATACAATTGGATTGTAAATTAATCTGTGGTGGATGGTTTTAACTCTTTGGGCTATTAGCTCTACTCTCACGGAGTTTTTTGTTTACTCTAAATTATTGTATTAAAATAAAAATACAGATTTTATGTTTGGTTTCGCGGCAAATAACGATGAATATGACCTAAAACTAAGCCGTTTGATAATAGGCAATTTTGTACTCGCATTCGAGTGCGTGAAGCTCAAGGATTGGTTATTTTTGAAGCTCATAAAGGCGTAACTGCCATGTAACTGTCTGTTTCGCAGATTGATGAAATGTTCGACCTGCGCGCATCACTAAAAGCCGAACTGCTAAGCCACTCAATTAAAAGTCTAACCGACTAAGGTTTAATTTATGCTGAACTTATTTAACAGGGCTAGAATTTGCCATGGGTTCAGATAAGACCGGTTTAGATGAGGCAGGTTTAGATGACACCCACCTCGCGACTGACGGTTTAAATAGCCGCTTTTATGGCAAACTCTACAGCCGCGCAAGGGCCCAAAAACCCGTTAGTTGTTTAATATATAGTAAAAATTTAGAATGTTATGTTCGTATGTATATTTTATTAGCTGGCGGCTAAACCAATGCACTGCGCGATAAACTCATAGCTAAATAGTATTTAGCCTATTTCAAAAGATGTTACACCGAATACTTTGTCCAGAGGTAAATGTGGCTTTTCTTTGGTGTACATTCTTGCAGTTTCAAATGATGGCTTCATGTTATGGTGTTCTGCTAAAGCTAGTGCGGCTTGATTAACTTCGGGTATATCAAGGTATATCGTTTCGTCATAACGTGTTGATGTTTTTAATGCTATAAAAAGAGACTCTGCTAATTTAGCTGTATTTGCGTATAGTGGAGCTATTTTAAAGCCTTCGCGACAAGCTCTGATCACGCCATACCCAGCTAACCGACCATTTTCTAAAATACCTAATGCTTTACTGTTAGGTTGATATATCCAGTTTTGAGTAAAGCCAGATCTATCCGCGGGAAATAATGTTTTGTCATACTCTTTTATATCTGCAAAGGGCAAGGTTGCCAGTTCTATAGTTTCTAAATTCTCAGGAGCATAACCACCACCAGAACCTTCGAATCTAATATTACGGTAAGCCAGTTTAAATCCTGATTTTTTATAGTTATCCTGCTGTTCAATCACCCCATCAAGACCAATATTGCAGTGTTTAAGGTAGGCAAGACCGGCTTGCCAAATCTGCATGCCGTAACCTTTGCCACGATATTCAGGTTTAACAATATAAAAGCCTAAAAATGCAAAACTGCTATCGTATTTTACAACCGAAATTGTAGCGATCGCTTCATCACCAAGGTAGCCGATTAAAAAACCATTGGGATCAGCTTTATAATAATTATGAGCGTCGTGCAGGCCTGGATTCCAGCCTTCTTTCGCTGCCCAGTCAATGGCAATGCCCACTTCTTTTTCTGTCATTACTTTGATAGTGAAGGCTTGATCTTGCATGTTAACCCCTATTAGTTATTCTATCGACTTAGTTTTTTAATCTAGCAGCTATAAACTTAAAATGATGATTATAAATAGAACAACTATTTTGTATCAATAAAGTCCTAAATAATTAACTCTTTTTTAGTCTATTTCTCGTTACACATTTGTTACTATTTATTAGTTTCAAGAAATCAAAGCTATTTGTAACTTATGGGTGCTATTTTCAGCCGATATCTGTTGGATTAAGGTGAAACCGATGGGAGTGATGCATAAAGTTTAATGGCTGATGCTTTACTAATTGGCGGCAATCATGAGCATAAAATATTTAGTAAGCTGCTTTGCAATAATAAGTCATATTCTTGTTAAAAAGTGAACCAGCCTTGAAACTGAGTAGGAGCGGATCGGTATTTTTATCAACGCTATTGCGCCAAAAAACGCAAGGATATACTGTATACAAAAAAATAATCATGACTCAAATGTTATTTATTGATTCCGACAACTAAGTAAAGGTGTTAGATATTTATATTTTTGTTGAGGATAGGAGCGCTCAACGGGTACATCTGTAAGTGCTTGCGCTGCATTAGCTTTTCACCGAAGTAGTTTGCGTAAGTGTATTTGTAATTGCTAAACATATATTGTCTAATTGAGCCAAGCGATCCCTTAAAACTAGGATTTATATTTCGATGAACAGTCAGCTTTTTCAGCGCCAACAGACTTTAAAACAACAATTAACAAGCGAAAATTTAACCGCCATTTTACTATTAGGTCATGAGAATATTCGCTATTTAAGTGGTTTTAGTGGTAATGCCGCGTATGCAATAGTGACGCAAACAAGCTGTGTACTAATTACCGATTATCGCTACTTTGAGCGAGCACAAGCAGAGTGCCATGGTTTTGAAGTGATCAGCCGTGACCGTGATAACGAAAGTTTAGGCGATTGTATTAATCGGTTTTTACCAGCTAACAGCCGTTTAGGTTTTGATGCTGCATTTATTAATGTGGCGCTTTGGCAGCAAGTAGCGAATGATTTGAGTGGTCATACATTATTACCAATTCAAGGACTAGTTGAACGTCAGCGCATGGTCAAAACTGAATGGGAAGTAACGCAAATCAAAGCTGCCGCCGCCATTGCTGATGATGCATTGGCACAAACATTACCGTTTTTTAAAGCTGGTGTAAGTGAGCGAGATTTAGCGCTAGAGCTTGAGTTTAGAATGCAAAAATTAGGCTCTGAGGGGATGTCATTTGCGACCATTTTAATGTTTGCTGAACGTACCTCTTTACCACATGGCAGCCCAAGTGACCGCCAGCTCAAAGAGGGGGATTTTATTACTTTGGATTTTGGTGCGGTTGTTAACGGTTACCGCTCAGACATGACTCGCAGTTATGTGTTAGGGAAAGCATCTACAAAACAAACCCAAATATACAATACTGTTGTAACTGCGCAACAAGCGGCAATTGATTTACTTAGTCCCGGTGTTAATTGTGTTGATTTACAAAACGTATCGCAACAAATGTTAGACGCCTCAGGCTTTGGTAAATATGCAGGACAAGGGCTTGGTCATGGGCTCGGATTATTTTTACATGAACAGCCTTTTATAAATATAAACTGTAAACATCAATTAGAAGTTGGCAATGTGATCACCATCGAGCCTGGTATTTATATTCCTGATTTTGGTGGTGTGCGCCTTGAAGAAGATATTTTAATTACACCAACAGGCTATGAAATATTAACTCATGCTCCCAAACCATTCGAATTGGAGCTGTGATATTGTAAATTGTAGATACAACGTAGGTTAGTTTTAATTTAAAAGATAAGTTAAAAGACATCCACTACTTTTAAAAATTAAAATGACACCCAACTTCAATACAGTTACATGAGTTTTTATGTGTCTAATGATATTAAAAAACTCTTCACAGAATAATAAATGTGTATTTTGGGGCGAATATAGCAAATAACTGGCAGCATAAGCTTCAGCCTTGAGCTGATAAAAAAGTAAAGAGTTGTTTTATATGGTATTACGCTAATAGTTTTTCGCAATTTTTGAGGTTACTTCGTCGTTTAAAGTGTTGGTGTTCACAATACCGGTCAATTGCATCTGGTTTACCAACAGCACCATGAAAGACTTTAGTAAACTTACTGGTGATTTTTAGCCAGTTTTCAGGGCATATGTTTAGCTGCTCTAGTAGCGGTGGCAAAGAATGATCTATATAACCTGTTTTATCTGTTCTTATGCAGCGCCCTGTTTTATCAACAAGGTTTAGGTAAGAGTTCAGTTCAAAAGGCAAACCATTTACAGTGTGTTTTGTCGTTAAACCTGCAAAGCGAAATAAGGACCTAGGTTGTTTGGCATTTTGTGCTGCTGCAATACGTTTTTTAATACTTGTATAATTTGAGTTTTCAGGTGATGAAGCGGTTCCAGCACGGATTGGGTTTAGATCGACATAGGCCATACAAGCCACTAGTGCTGACTCATCAAGTAAAGCTTGAGATTTAAAGCGTCCCTCCCAAAATCTACCTTTACAATTATCTTCTTTATTAGCTTTGCGAGCAATGTACTCATTAAGTGATCGCATAAACCAGCTAATGTCCATTAGCCTTGAACGATATTCTCCAATGCTAGACTTTACTAATTGCAGTTCGACAGTAGAGAGCACCTCATTTTTCACAAAGCGTTGAGTTAATAAAGTACCTTTAAATGCTTTGTGCCAGCGTAAAGCAATGGCTTTATCATTTAGGCGGTTAGCTTTATTATTATCTACATGAAGGATGATATGTGTATGATTACTCATCACAGCATAGGCGCATACATCAATACAAAATATTGAAGCGAGCATTATAATTTTATCTTCAACCCATTCTCTGCGGTGCTCATACGATTGGCCCGTATGCTTGTCTATGCCACATAAATAAGCTTTTCTTACGCAACGAGATATACAGTGATAGTAGCGAGTATCACTTAGGCTAATTTGTCTTTTTCGAGCGATTGCCATAAAACCTCCAATGTTGTGTTTCTATAAAAATACTAGTCACTTTATATAGGACTGCAACTTTATGATGGGTTTGAATTGGAATCAGTTGTTGAATTTAGATTTAAATGGGTGTCATGTAAGTTTATATAGGATTGTAACTTTATGATGGGTTTGAATTGGAATAAGTTGCTGAATTTAGATTTAAGTGGGTGTCATATAAGTTTTTACTTTATATAGGACTGCAACTTTATAATGGGATTGAATTGGAATCAGTTGCTGAATTTAGATTTAAATGGGTGTCATGTAAGTTTATGTATTGAATTTAGATTTAAGTGGGTGTCATGTAAGTTTATGTATTGAATTTAGATTTAAGTGGGTGTCATGTAAGTTTTTGTTGAATTTAGATTTAAATGGGTGTCATGTAAGTTTTTTATCATTATGCGACTTGTAATAAGGTGTAATGTTTTATTTCATGTCGACGTTTACGCTTATAGGGCTGTTAATCCTAGCAGCGTAAACGTCACAGGAACTCGACAATGATTACTTCAAAACTTTTATTTGTGGTTTTACTTGGTACGGCATCGATTGCGCATGCTGGTACGCAGTACACAACACAACCTGCAAGCAATATTACGACAACATCGGCGCAGTTAAATGGTTATTCGGCATCTACTATTGGCTTAAGTGGTGAAATAATTGATTATGGTGAAACCACAAACTATGGCTTTAGTGTTTTAGTCACACCCGCAGGAGTTAATGGCCCTGTGAGTGCGCAAGTAGCTAATTTAGATTGTGGAACGCAGTATCATTTTCGGTTTCATGGTGATCCAAAACCGCCCAGATCAACACTGCAAGGTGAAGATCTCACTTTTACCACGCTACCATGTAACCCCACTATATTAAACAATATCTCCCTAGAAACAGGTGGCCAATATTACGTTGTGGCTGAGAATAATGGGGGGGATACAGTGAATGCAAATCGTCTTGCAATTGGTCCATGGGAGCAATTTAATTTAATAGATATTAATGGCGGTGATTTGCTAAGTGGTGATGAAATACATATCCAAACAACATCAGGATACTATTTTGTGGCAGAGCAAGGTGGTGGGGCTGCACTTAATGCAAACCGAACTGCGGCATCAATATGGGAAACGTTCACTATAGAATTACCAAATAACCCTGGTGCATTAATTCAAAATGGTGACAACATCGCGCTTAAATCGATTAATGGTTATTACGTACAAGCGGTCAATAATGGTGGTTTTGGAACCAATGTTCTGCCTACAGTTATAGGTTGTAATGCAATGTATCCTTGCTCATTAGAAATGTTTAAAATAATATTTTAAGTGTGGGTCGCAATTACCAAAACAGTCTATTGTAAGGTAGTTGCGACTTTCAATATAATACGTTGCACTTGCTGCTGAGGTTTACTCCATAGCGCAGTGTTAACAACCGTATCAAAGTATGATATTTAATTATTCAAAGTATATATGACACTCTTAACAATCATTTTCAAAGCTCAGCTGCTCTATTTAACGAGGTTTTTTAGCATAGGGTAGACGCGTTATAGCGTGTGTTTTGTGATAACTATCTAAGCCGCTAATGGTGACGGTGTTGATTGACTCTAAATCGATAAAACCATCCTCTAAAATTGCTGAGTCTTCAACATGTAAGTCTATAATCTCACCGATTACTAACTCAGTGCCATTTACGGCAAGGTGTTGATGCTCAACAAATTTAACTGCATACTTTAAACGGCTTTGAGCAACAAACGGAGCCGAAAAATTAGCCAGATACTCGGTTGTAAGGCCTGTAGCATCAAATTCAGATTCATTTTTATCGTAACGGGCAGAAGTCTGGTGAGCTTGTTCCACAATCTCGCTATTCACTTGGTTAATAGTGTAAACACCGGTTGCTAAAATATTCTCGAAAGTATGACGAGGTACACTATGTGGGCGCATAATCATACCTACAAGCGGTGGATGCGCGCCAAGGTGAATAACCGAACTTACAATTGCTAAGTTGGTGTTGCCTGCACTATCTTGAGTACCAATTAAGTTGGCACTTTTAAAACCAGATAGTGAGTTTATTAAATGCGTACGGTAGTGTTTATCTAACTGACTAATGGCGTCTGTTGTAAAGTGCATGGTTTATCCTTACCAGTGTATGTGCTCACCTTGCCAATCAATGTAGGCGGGTTGACCTACCTCAGTGAGCTGTTCAGGTTGTTGTAAAAGAGTATAAAGTTGTGATGCTACAAACTCAGGTGTAAAGAGCTTACCTGCGGGTACATTTTTTTGAAACGGCTTAGATAAATTAGTATCTGTTGTGCCCGGATGAAAAAGAATTAAACGTGTTTGTTTTGCGCGTCGTTGCAGTTCAATAGCTGCTGTTTTGAATAACATATTAAGTGCTGCTTTTGAGGCGCGGTAGCTGTACCAGCCGCCTAAGTTATTGTCTGTAATACTACCTACTCGCGCACTTAAGGCCGTTATGGTACAAGGTGTTTTGTGGCTAAGTAGCGGCGCGATTGCTTGCAGGCACAAAATAGGAGTCAATGTATTGGTGTTGAGTAAGGTATTGAAATAATGCTCATCGATATCGTCGAGTTTTTTTTCAGGCATAGATTGCGCATAATGTAGCTGGCCGTTAAAAATAACTACCTGAGTTGGGTATATTGCGCGCTCTTTAAGTAAGTTTGTTAATTCACTTAAGCGTGCTTTGGAATAGTCACAAACAAACTGCTCAACAACAATACCGACAGCGGATGTGTCGATAGAGCTGCGACTTACACAAAAAACCATAGCCTGTGGATCGTGTTTGGCAATTTCTTTTAGATACGCATTTGCAATTTCACTACTTGCACCGAAAATAATATAAGCGTTAGTCATTATTTTATCCCACAACTTGATTGACAGAAAATGCGTGTGATCTGTCTGCGGTACTTAGCAAACAGGCGATAACCTAAATCGGCAATAAAGCGTATTATGGGTAATTGTAGCAGCTTTAGCCATGAATGACGGCCAACCGTTTGCCATGCTTCAAATGTGACATCTAATCCGTAAATCATTTCACCGTTATCACGCTGGCCATGCAAAAACGCCATGGCATCGTGGCGTTTTATGTTTATAAAGCGCTGCTCAAAATCATCTTTATTTATATCTTCGAGTATTATTTTGTTGTGTGTGTCAGCACGCTTAAGTGAATCCATTTCTTTAACACAAAGCGGGCAATTACCATCGTAAAAAATAATCATAGTTACTCAAAATTCATCGATTCATTATGTCTTGTTACGAAATAGAATAAGCCTTGGATCTGTTAAATTATCCATTTGGATGATATTAATAGAGTCTTACAAATATAAAGGTAAGCAAAGTGTCGATTTTTTACCGCATTTTACACTCCACACTTAAAAATTGAACACGGCTTATTATTAGTACCTTTATGGTATAAACATCAACAATGGAGTATCAGGAATGAGTGAACAATATGCCGCCTTGCGTGGGAACGTTAATTTATTGGGGCAATTATTAGGCCAAACAATCAAAGACGCCCAAGGACAAGCGATTTTAGATAAAGTAGAAGAAATTCGAGCTTTAGCTAAGTCATCCCGCACAGGAAACGAGCAAGACCGCCATACCTTAATTAATGTTCTGCATGCTTTAACCGATGAAGAGTTACTGCCAGTGGCACGTGCTTTTAATCACTTTTTGAATCTAGCCAATGTTGCAGAGCAGTTTCATACTATTTCTCGTTTTAATGACGTGGGTTTTTGTCAGCTAAGCCCGTTAACACAAACTTTAAAAGCATTAGCTAGCCACGCACAGCAGGGTAAAATAAATCCCAATGAAATCGCAGAAAGTTTAGCTAAACTGCATATCAATTTAGTTTTAACTGCACACCCAACTGAAGTAACTCGCCGTACAATTATTAACAAACACGTTGAATTAAGTGATTGTTTAGCAGCTCTTGAGCGTACCGATAACCTGCCTTATGAGCGTGAAAATATATTAAACCGTATCGCACAGTTGATCAGCCAAGCATGGCATACAGACGACATCCGTCGTTCACGTCCAACCCCAATTGATGAAGCAAAATGGGGTTTTGCAGTTATCGAAAATAGCCTATGGCATGCCGTTCCGCGTTTTTTACGAGACTTTAATAAAGAAGTAAAAGAGCACCTTGATTTAGAGTTACCAAACGATTACAGCCCCGTTGAATTTACCTCATGGATGGGGGGCGATCGCGATGGCAATCCATTTGTAACAGCATTAGTGACGCAGCAAGTGCTGGATCATGGGCGCTGGATGGCACTGGATTTATACAGTCGCGATATCGACACTTTAAGCACTGAGCTTTCTATGTCACAAGCCAGTGATGAGCTAGTCGAGCTCGCTAGACAAGATTTTGAACCGTATCGTGCGGTATTAAAAGTACTCAAAGCGCAAGTGAGTGAAACCGTTGCTCATCTTGGCGCTAAAATTATGAATAAGCGCACCGATGCACAAGACATCGTCACTGACATTGAGCAGTTAAAGCAGCCGCTTGAGGCATGCTACCGTTCTTTGCTTAAGAGTAACATTGCGGTGGTAGCCAATGGCTTATTATTAGACGTGTTACGTCGTATTAATAGCTTTGGTATTCGTTTAGCTAAACTAGATGTGCGCCAAGACTCATCACGCCACAGTCAGGTATTTTCAGAGCTCACTCGTTATTTAGGTTTAGGTGATTACGACCAATGGCAAGAAGAAGATAAGCAGGCATTTTTATTAGCCGAGCTTAACTCTCGTCGCCCGCTTATTCCTAAACATTGGCAACCAAGCGCTGATGTAAAAGAAGTCCTCGACACCTTTGATGTAATCGCCAAGCAAGATGCGTCGACGTTTGGTTTATATATTATTTCAATGGCACGCACAGCCTCTGATGTATTAGCAGTACAACTGCTATTAAAAGAAAGTGGTTGTAGTTTTAAACTGCCTGTTGCGCCATTATTTGAAACCTTAGATGACTTAAATGCAGGCAGCGATGTTATTACTCAATTGCTAGATAATAACTGGTATCGAGGCCAAGCTGAGGGCATACAGAATGTTATGATAGGTTACTCAGATTCAGCCAAAGATGCTGGGATGATGGCTGCCGGGTGGGCGCAATACGAGGCAATGGATAAGCTTGTACAATTGGCAGAGCAACGTGGTATTGAGCTGATATTATTCCATGGCCGTGGTGGTACTGTTGGCCGTGGTGGCGCACCTGCTGCGCAAGCCTTGCGTTCACAGCCACCAGGTTCACTCAAAGGTGGCCTGCGTGTTACCGAACAAGGGGAGATGATCCGCTTTAAGTTTGGCCTACCTAATGTGGCGCTGGAAAGTCTAAACATCTATGCCGGTGCTGTGCTTGAAAGTAATTTGTTACCACCACCAGAGCCAAAAGATGAATGGCGTGATGTAATGGCGTTGATCAGTGAAAAGTCATGTGAGCATTACCGTAATGTAGTGCGTTTTGATGAAGACTTTGTGCCGTACTTTAGAATGGCAACACCAGAGCAGGAACTATCAAAATTACCGCTTGGTTCGCGTCCAGCAAAGCGTAATCCCAATGGTGGTGTTGAAAGCCTGCGAGCTATTCCGTGGATTTTTGCTTGGAGTCAAAATCGCTTAATGCTACCAGCATGGCTTGGGGCACTAACTGGTTTACAAGCTGCACTTGAAAAACACGGCATAGACACCCTTAATGAGATGAGTCAACGCTGGCCGTTTTTCAGAGCCCGTCTAGAAATGCTTGAAATGGTATTCAGTAAAGCGGACTGTTGGTTAAGTGCGCATTACGACGACGCTTTAGTTGAAGAGCAATACAAACCACTAGGTGAAAAACTGCGTAAAGAGCTCAAGCAGGCTATTTCACTGGTACAATCGTTAAGTCCACAGCAAAGTTTGCTTGCCGATCAACCTTGGATAAAAGAGTCTATTGGTTTGCGCAACCCGTATACGGATCCATTGAATGTGCTTCAAGTTGAGTTGTTAAAACGTTCGCGCGAAGCGGCAGAAGGCAGCTCTGGTGACATTGATAACGCGTTAATGATTACTATGACTGGGATTGCCGCAGGTATGCGTAATACCGGTTGATTATCCAATAATTAAGTGTGGACTTCTTTGCTGTGTTTAGCAGCGAGAGGTCCATTAATTAGTTAATTGAGCACTAACAGTGCGCTGTGCTGGTAAGGTTTGGCGCATATATTACCAAGTAAGTTATATTTATCCGCATTAAACATCTTATTTAATCTTAGTTCAGCTTAGATGTATTGAATACAGTTACTTCCTATCGTTAAGCTGTTTCAGGTTATAACTTAGTTACAACAAGGTATTTTTTGGTATCATTTTAGCAAAAAAAACCATCCTTTATTCTGTATTAACGCTCTGGTCAGACCTGATTTGCTACTAGATATTGACTGTCTGTTTTTTTTATCTAGAATGTCGGCTGTTTTGCCATAATGGTAAGTGTATTAATAATTGAGTAGTAATATGTCAAATGTGTCTACTTGCATCACGTATGATGCATCTACGTCATTAATAATGATGACGCTAAGAGGGACGGCAAGTGCACAGGATGTGATGAACTTTTATCAAATCGCGCAGCAGTACGTATCTATTTACGGCAGTAATAAGTTACTCGTTGATGTGTCTGAATTAACGCATAAATTTCCGGCAAGTGAACTGCTGACTATTATGCCAGCAGTATCTCAGTGGTTAGCTAGTTGCTTTATTGCTCGCGTCGTTAGTTTTGATGGTTTTATGCACGATTTGTTTTTGCAAAAAGCACAACGCTTTGATATAAAGGCAGAAAACTTTGATTGTTTTAACAGCGCGAAAAATTGGTTAGTAAATCAACCTAGCATTTAAGCGTTGAACCTTCTAAACTAGTTAGCCATTAAATCATAAAACTAGTCTATGTCTTCATTAACGCCTACAGTAAGTACTCAAACTAGCTGCGTTTTTAGCTTCAGTGAAAAACAACAGCAGCAGTTATATCTTCACGTAAAACAGCACAAGGGTATTTTAAATACCGCTGATATTACAGCTTTGTGCGCGCAATATAAGCAACCTGTCGAGGTTATACTGCGTGCCTGTTTACCTATTGCTGCAAAATTTGCAGTTGTGCCTATTTCACATTTTTTTGTTGGGGCAATTGTAGTTGGCTACGATAAACATGGTGAGCAACATTTTTATTTTGGGGCGAATGTTGAATTTGCACAACAAGCATTAAGCTTAGTGGTTCATGCTGAACAATCGGCAATTAACAACGCTTGGCTCAATGGCGCGAAAAAAATAGCTAAAATTGCTATCAGTGATGCGCCATGTGGTTATTGTCGTCAATTTATGAATGAGTTGGCTGATGCGCAGAGCTTTGATATTTTATTACCGCAGCAGCAATTCAAGCTGGCTGATTTGCTCCCTCACTCATTTGGCCCGCAAGATTTAGGTAATTCTTATAGTTTGTTTAACCCTGCTCCACAACAGCATGAATTTGTTGTAACTGATGAACTGGATAAAACGTTGCTAAGTTATGCGTTGGCTGCATATGTACCTTACTCTGAAAATTACAGCGCAGTGAAAATTAGTACTTTCGAAAATGGCAATTTTTATGGTTGTTATGCGGAAAATGCCGCGTATAGCCCGAGCTTATCACCACTGCAAAGTGCGGTGAGTCAATTGCATTTAGCCGGTTTGGCAATGACTAAAGATGTTGTCAAAGGGATTGAGTTACTACAAACGCAGGGCAAGGGAAATCAGTTGAGTGTCAGTCAAGCAGTACTGGCAAGTTACACCGAATTGCCAGTACTACAAAGTATAAGTTTAAATATTAAGCCAACAGCAATTTAGCGGCTTCTAGTACCACGGCGACTGATTTTTTCTCAATCTCGCCGTGATCTACATTGGGGATTTCTTGGCGAGTACGATTAACCAACACACCAGCTACACAGGCTGCTTTTAGCCCCAGTGCTGCACACATTGTAAATAAGGTTGCTGATTCCATTTCATAGTTCATCACGCCCAGCTTTTGCCATTCTTCACAGCTACCTTGAAATGCTTTTGGTACATAACCCGAGTAAGTGTCGTAACGTTCTTGACCTGGGTAAAAAGTATCGCTTGATGCAGTAATACCAATATGAAAATCAATGCCTAAATTACCGCACGCATTTACCATCGCTTGTGTGGCGAAAAAGTCAGACACCGCAGGGTAGTTCAATGGCGCAAAATGTTGGCTCGCACCATCTAAACGCACAGATGCTTGGCTGATTAAAATATCACCTTCATTAATATGAGGTTGAATAGCGCCAGTTGTGCCAATTCGTAAGAATGTTTCAACTCCCAATTGCGCCAGCTCTTCTACTGCAATGGAGGTTGAAGGACCACCAATACCGGTTGAGCAAATAACCACAGAGTTACCGTTAAGTTGACCTAAGTAAGCATGAAATTCTCGGGTTTGGACGAGGCAAGTTGGGTTTTCGAGAAAAGTTGAAATACGTGCTGCACGATCTGGATCGCCCGGTACAATTGCAAGTTTTGCACCGTGTAGATCGTCGCGGGTGAGTCCTAAGTGAAATACCTTTTCCATAGCGGGGCCTTATTTATAACTTTTGTTCTAACGTCAGTTAATAACGCTAATTTATAAAGAGTTGTTGTCAATTTAGCATAATTACTACAATGCATTGCCTTGTACAGGACGGATGTCCGTTATCAAATTTATTCATTCTCTTTGAATATTCAAGCAACTGACTTTAATTTGTGTCATCGCCGGTAGTTGACTTGTATTCATAGACACTATATCAATCCTACTAGGCACTCTATTTTAGTTTATACGTTGTTGGACGAATAAGTATAACCAATTGTTATTATAGAGATTTATATAGTTATTTAAAATGTAGCTAAAGCGGCGAGAGTAATAAAATTGCGAGTGAAAATCGGCGCGTGAATCTTTTATTAATTTTATTTTCAACAACGCTCTTTTGCATAACTACGCAAAAGCACACAGTAAGGAATTGCAATGAGCACACAATGGCACACATTTAAAAGTAAAGTTGAGCACTGTTTATGTCCGCCGGGCGATGGCGTTTTTACGGTTAATACTGCAAAAGAACGTAAAGCGGCGCTGCGTATGAAACTGTATGGACAAGAAGATAATGTCGATACGCTATGGCGTGTATCACTCGATACACTTAGTCAAAGTGAGCATAAAGCGGTGACTTTAGGCATTAGCTCTGACTGTGGTGGTGGCATTTTACGCGGCGCCAACTGGGGGCCGTTGTTTTTACGTTCAGCATTGATTGATCAGCAGCCTCAGGCAAAGTCGTTTGATTTAGGTGATGTAAGGGTTATTCCACATTTATTGCATGATAAATATTTAAACGACGCGACTATCAGTAATTGCCAACAGGCATTATATGATAATCCAAGCAGTGAGTATTATGTCAGCCCGTTGTCTATCACTGAAGATGTATGCGATAGCTTTTATGCAACGTTTACTGATAAAGGCATTTTTGGTATTGGTGGTGATCATTCAATTAGTTACCCGTTAACTAAAGCGTATTTGAAGGCAAAGCGTGCGCAAGGTAAACGCACTGCGATTATTCACTTTGATGCGCATACCGATTTACTCGTTGAGCGTTTAGGTATCGATTTATGTTTTGGCTCGTGGTGCACGCATATTTTAGAGTTTTTACCTGCACCACATCATCTGATCCAATTTGGTATTCGTTCAAGCGGTAAGCCAAAAGAACACTGGGAATCTACCTTTGGCGTTAAACAACATTGGGCCCATGAGATCATCGAACGAGGCGCGCCGGCAATTGCCGCAGAAGTAATTGCTCAGCTTAAAGCTGATAATGTTGATGAACTCTACGTCAGCTTTGATATTGACGCCCTCGATGAAGAGTTTGCATCAGCAACAGGCACACCCGAAGGGAACGGTTTAACGCCGCAGCATGCTTTGGATATCTTGGTTGCTTTGGCTGATGAATTTCCGATCACTGGCGCTGATATGATGGAAATTGCCCCATTTACTGACAGTTCACTGATTGGTCAATCGAGTTCAGATACAACGCTTAGAGAAGGTGCAAAAATTTCAGCATTTTTAATTAATGCCATGAACCGCGCATAGTCAATAACAGTTAATATAAGCAGCATGCTGAGGCATGCTGCTTTTTTAATTCACAAATCAGCTATTTGCCGTTATATTTAATTTACATCAAGAGAGGCTTAAAATAATAATCGGTGGGGTAAGAGTGGCTAAGTGGTGTTATTTTTTATTAATAATCTTAAGTAGTCAAACTGTAGCTAAATTAAACATAGTTACAGAAAACTTTCCGCCTGCTCAATATATTGATGAAAATGAACAGCTTGTTGGCTATATCGCTGATAAAGTTCAAATGGTGTTAGCTTCTTCAACACTCGATTATACAATTTCAGTGCATAGTTGGAGTACTGCATTTAATATGGTACTGCGCGATCCGCAAACGTGCATTTTTTCTATGGCGCGCTCAACTTCTCGTGAAAAGCAATTTATTTGGATTGCAGAATTAGCACAGTTGAACACTTATCTTTATGCTTTGAATTCGAAAAGCATCGTTATCGATTCCCTAGAGCAAGCAAAGCAATACCGAATTGCGGTATTAAAAGATAATTACAGCCATCACTTTTTATTATCACAGGGCTTTGAAGAAGGTGTAAATCTAATGCTGATGAATAGTTTTGATAATATTTTTAAAATAGTTCAAAGCCGTCAAAGCACTATCGATATCGTCGTATTACCTGAACAACGCGTTAAATTTGAACAGTCTAAAAGGCAGGTTACTGACAAGTTAACACCAATTTTAAGACTCAAGATCACGCAACCAGCACTGTATTTTGCTTGTAACAAAGCGCTAGATAAGCCAACTCAAACCAAACTCAGCAACGCATTCAACGCGTATCAGTAAGCTTTTATTGTTGGTAATGTACTGATATTTAATTACTTTTAATATTAATTAAATTTAAATTGCCCAACCTTTAAAAGAGGTTATAATCCAGCTGCTTTTGCTTATAAAAGCGCTTATTTTTGGAGTTATAAATGGGTGACTTAATCGGGATTGGTTTATTAATCTTGATCAGTGCGTTATTTGCTATGTCGGAAATCGCCATCGCAGCATCACGTAAAATTAAATTAAGAGTCATGGCGGACGAAGGCAATGCTAAAGCGGCTGCAGTATTAAAGCTGCAAGAGCAACCCGGTGCTTTTTTTGCCATGATCCAAATTGCCCTTAATGCAATTGCTATTTTAGGCGGTATAGTGGGCGAACAAGCGCTTTCACCTTATGTTGAAAGTGTACTTGTGTTGTTTTATCAAGGACCGTTACTTGCGCAAATTAGCTTTTTACTGTCGTTTTTGACAATTACTTCATTGTTTATTTTATTTGCTGATTTATTACCAAAACGCTTAGCTATGATCCTGCCAGAGGCTGTTGCGGTTCGCGTAGTCACGATTATGCGTTGGGTAACGTATGCATTAACACCGTTGGTATTGTTTTTTAATGGTGTAACTAATATTGTTTTACGCTTATTCAATGTGCCGGCAGAGCGTGAAGACATTGTAACTACCGAAGACATAGTCGCAATGATGGATGCAGGCGCAGAATATGGTAGCTTACAACAACAAGAATATGATTTAATTGGTAATGTATTTGATTTAGAAGCGCGCTTTTTATCGAGTGTAATGTCACCTAGAGATCAAATAGTCTACTTTGATATTAACGAAGCCAGCGATGGTATTTCGGGCAAAATCATTGATCATCCACATAATCATTTTTTGGTATGCAATGGCAATTTAGATAAATTAATTGGCTCAGTTGAATCAAAAGATATTCTTCGCCAAGTGCTCAAAGGCGATGCAGCGAATATTAACGACGAAATGCTCGAAAAAGAGATTTTTTATCTACCAGAAACACTGAGTTTGTCAGAGGCATTAAATGCCTTTAAAGGCGCAGCAAAACCCTTCGCTGTGGTGGTAAATGAATACGCACTTGTCGTGGGAATTGTGACAGTTAAAGATCTGATGAAAGGCTTTATGGGAGATTTGATCACCCATAATGGTGATGAATTAATTATCGCACGTGATGCAAATTCATGGTTAGTTGATGGTTTAACCCCAGCCGTTGAGTTGGCAAAAGTACTCGGTGTGGATGAATTTCCAGATCAAATGCATTATGAAACTGTTGCCGGATTTTTAATTTATACCATGAAGCGAATTCCTAAACGAGCAGAATATATTCAATACGCAGGTTTTAAATTTGAAGTTGTGGATGTTGAAGGGATCCGAGTTGAACAGTTATTGGTGTCTAAAATACTACCGGTAGAACCAGCCTTATAATAAACGTGAGGCGCTATGCGCCTCATTATTTATTCAAAAGCGCCTTTTATTATTGCAAAGCCGTGCTCAACCATATGAATGCCATTACTCCATACATGTTGTGGCGCTAAAGTGTTGCTATCAAGTAAAACTAAGTCGGCGTCTGAGCCTTTGCTAATAGTGCCTTTTTTAATCCCCAGTACATTAGCGGGATTAGTGGTTATGGCCATTAATGCGTGCTCTATACTCACCTCATATTGACGTATAGCTTGTTGGAAAGCACCTAACAGAGATGCTTCTTTACCAATTTCAAGCCCGAGCAAATTAAATTGCTCGTCAAATATTGGCAGGCTGGCATGGCCATCTGAACTCATAGTCAATTGTGTTGGCTTAACATTGTGTGTTAAACAGTAAGCTAACGCTTGCGCGGCAGCATATTCGCCATGGGCAAGATCATACTCAGTTGTGCTGGTGGTAAAATCAATTGTACCGCCGGCTTCACAAAATAAAATCCCAGCGTCAAGCAGCGCTTTATTTCTATTCATGTGTGTTGGATAAAACTGACTCAATGAAATATCAGTATTTTTATCAACCTCATGCAGAATCGCTAAGTGACTATTAACGGGGCCGACATGAATGCTCACGGTGCCTTTTTTTGCGCTTAGCATGCCGGCGACTTTTGCTTCTGCTGCCAGCTCTGCGAGTTGTTGAACGGTGGGTTGGCTGCTACGGTGATCTGAAATCGCCACTTCGCCTACGCCAATAAACTCGTCAATATACATTAGGTCATTTGTAATACTACCCGTCAGTGTTTTAGCGGGTAAGTGATAAGAGCCAGTATGGCAAAATACATTAAGACCAAGCTCTTTTAAGCCTTTCGCTTTAGCAACTAAGTTGGTTAGTGTGCGACTGCTTGAGTCAGTGCCCAGCGCTGCAATAACGGTTGTAATACCTGCTAAGGTGGCATCAGTTAAGTTCATTTCTGGCGTTCGACTAGTAAAACCTGCTTCGCCGCCACCGCCTGTAATATGGACCAGAGAGTCAACAAAGCCTGGTACTAGAATGTTTCCTCGGCCATCGATAATCTTTACTTCGGTATTACTTTCTAGTTTGATCTCGGTTCGAAAATCAATCACTTTAGAACCAGCGATGAGTACATCCATCTGCCCTTGAGGGCTTGGAGTATAAAGGTTTGCACCTCGAATTAATGTCAACATAGTGAAGTCTTTTTATTGATAATTGATAAAATAAGCAAGAAATATGAAGCCGCTTGCTAAAGTAAATAATGCTAAAGTGAAACGCCAAATAAAGGCTGCCCATTCGCTCCAATCAAGCTTTACAATACCTAAGCAACCGATCAAGCTGGCTGAGGTTGGAATGAATATATTCGTTAAGCCATCGCCAAACTGAAAAGCTAATACCACAATTTGTCGTGAGACATTGAGTAAATCGCCTAATGGAGACATCAGTGGCATAGTGATAGCGGCTTGGCCGGACCCTGAAGAAACAAAAAAGTTAAACACACTTTGAAATAATAACATTCCCCATGCCGCAACAAAGTCTGGTACCGCAGCGATACTACTAGCACTATGATAAAGTAATGTATTTAAGGTTGACGGTGCATTTAAATCACTGCCGCCAAGTAATAATACCACCCCTTTGGCAAGAGCGACTAACATAGCTGCGGGCAACAATTCTTGTGCACCATGTTTAAATGCATCTGCACTTTGGTTGGCTGTTTGTTTATTAAAAATACTGGCTATAAAAGCACTGATCACACCAATACAAAAAAACTGTGCTGCGAGCTCTGGAATATAGTATTGGCGCGCCATCACACCCCACACAACCCAAGTAATACCCGTTATAAAAGTAATCAAGATAAGTTTATCGGCGATATCTAATTTTATATCAGTATGGGAGTCGCTTTGCGCGGTGTTAATGGTTCTGATCGAGTTGGCATAACGTATAGTAAAAAATAAACCAAATAGTGTAAACACAACCCATGCGATCATTCTAAAGCCAGCACCAGAAAAAACTGGTATTTCAGCAATAGATTGTGCAATTGCAATACTAAAAGGATTCATCCAAGACGTTGCAAAGCCAATTTGTGTGGCAACATACGTAGTTAAAACCGTTACTTTGGCATCATAGCCGAGCTGTTTCATGATCGGTAGTAAGACAATACAAAAGGCAATGGCTTCTTCGCCCATACCAAATACTGCGCCACCTAACGAAAATAACACAAATAATAATGGTAGAAACAGCCATTCAACTCGCTGAGTTTTATTGATAAGCGCCATAATACCGTTATTAATTGCGCCTGTTTTCATAATGATACCGAACGCGCCGCCGGTAATTAATATAAATGCCATGACACCGATGGTTGCGCCGTACTTGTCACCCGATACTAAACCTTCAAACAACACATTTGCCAGGCCAATTTCACCGCCTTCAGCAAACAGCGGCGTTTGCTCGCTTACAGCCACTGTTTGGTATTGAGAAAGTTCAACACTGTGGCTATCTTTTTGGGCGTTAAACATCCCAGGAGTAATAAACAAGGTTGCCAAGTAGGCAATTAATGCAACTGATAACAAGATGATACTTGCATCAGGCATAGTAAATTGTTTGTTTTTCATAATTTCACTTTTCGCAAAGAAATAGGTTGCTTAGACTAAGCCGCACACCTGCTTATTTTAACACGAAGTTTATTTGAATAAGTGACCTTACTCTACAAAGCAAAGCCACTTAGTACAATTTGGATGGTGTTACGCACAGCGACTAGTGCTGCGCGTATAATTTTTAGAAACGATAGCTGACACTAAATGTATAACGCGCGCCATAAGCATTATGGTTTATAGAATCAAAACCACGACTTGAGCCGTATAGCTGTGGCGGCTCTTTGTCAAAAATATTATCAATGCGCGCTCTTAAGGTAAGGGCTTTATTTACGTAGTAACCTGCAGATAAATCCCATACGAGCCAATCGTCAACTTGATGATTACCTTGTGAGTCAAGTTTACCTAAACTTTCCAGTTCATCAATTTCACGGCCTCGAAGTCCTTCAATGTCATCATCATAGCTGCTGGTGTAATTTGCGCCAAGGTTCAGGTAGTAGCTTTGAGCTTCCCAATCGATTGACATGCGACCGATGTTTTCAGGGTAGCGATACGTGCCAACTAACTTTTCAATTGCATCAGACCCTGGTTTACTGCGCTCAAATTCAAGATAGTGCGTGCCATCAAATGCAAAAGTTAAATCGCCACCTGAAAGCCTAAAACGGTGATCAAACTTAATATCAATCCCTGCTAATGTTTGTGTGCCGGTATTTTCAAGTGGGATAACATGGTCACGAAATAATGGTAAAAATAGCTCATCATCACGTGGGTTAAACTCGGTAATATAGTTATCTAAAATTTCATTTAGATTGGCACCATCTTGCTCGATACTTAAACCACTATTGTCATAGACACCACATAACCTATTATCGTAAGAAATACCTTGTTGACCTTCTGGGACAATACCGCAATGGCGTAGTGATGCATCAGTAATGGCACGATCTAGCACCGCAGTCATATTAGTATCAATCACTTCTTCGTGATCAAACTGCCAGTAATCAACGGTTAGGTTAGTATCAGCGCTTGGGCTCCAAGCAAAACCAACACTAATAGCTTCTGATTCTTCTGCTTTAAGATTTTTATTTCCAAGCTCGAGTGAGTTAACACTTACCTCTGTTCCTTGGCCCATACAATAAAGATCAGATACTGCTTGGTTAGCACCGCAATCGAAGGTTGATTGAGTGGTTCTTAATTTAACACCAGCTTGCGTAAGAGAAGGGGCACGGAATGACGTAGACCATGAGCCACGTAACACTAACGAGTCGTTAGGACGATAGCTTAAGCCTATTTTTGGATTAAAGGTGCCGCCAAAATCGTCATAATGATCGTAACGTCCTGCCGCCTGTAGCTCAACTTGATCGGTCAATGATACACTTATTTCTGCGAACGCCGCGTATTGAGTGCGATCAGCCTCTGATAAGCTCGAGCCAAAACCAAATACATCCACTAAGTAGCGGTTTTCAGGGCGTGCTTGCGAGTCAAGTGATGGAATGTCAGTTAATTCTTCACGGCGAGCTTCAACTCCAAATGATGCATAAGCGGGTAAATCATTAAAGGTGAATAGCTCACCGTTAAAGTTTGCATCCCAGCCGTATACGGTGCTTTCGCCACTGCGTGTTGGACGTGCCTGTGCCGTTGCTAAAACCGCATCGTTGGCGGCATCGCCTTGCACAAATGGATTATAAAATGGCAGTAAATCGCCTGATACACAGTTAAGGTTCGCGCCGTCGTAGTTTGCTAATGTACCGTCTGAGCATAGTTCACCAGTAATGGCGGCATGAAATTGATAGCGATTGTAAATACCATCAATGGCTTCTTGCTCAGAGCTTGAGCGAGAAAAGGTTACGCCTGACTCCCAGCTCCAGTCACCAACATCACCTGCAAGGCTACTCACTAAGCGGAAGTTTTTAGTTTCTACTTCGACAGTACGTGGGGCATTAAAACGCGCATCAAAGCCAAAGCCGTAAACTTCGCGGCCAGCTTGCGTATCAAATTCAAATGGGTCAATAAACACTTGATCCATCAAATCATTACTGCCATCTGCATTATCATAAATGAACAGCGCATCTTCTAAAATGAAAGGACCATCTTCATCATTTATTTGATTAATCGGTGAGGGTGACGAGTACGCTTTTGCCTTTGTTTGGCTATAGAAAAAGTCAGTATGCCAATCAACACCGCCTAAGCTGCTATTGAACATAAAGCCAGTCGATAGACTCTCAAATGGCGTATCCAGATAATCGTCTTGATTTGGGTAATAGGCACAAATGTCTTCACCAAATTCAGTTGTAACTAATTCAGTCTGGCAATTTGGCGCTGGCAATTCATTCCCATCACGCGAGCTGTAATAATAAATATTTGGCGCGTTTTCAAGTTTTGGTAAGTACGAATAACTATTCACCAGTGGTGATGATGCAGTGAAATCTCGATCGGTTGCTTTAAATGCGTTACGGTCAAAAATATCGGCAAAAACCGTTAAGTTACTCTCACCAATTTTTGTACCGTATACTAGGTTAAGTTGTTTTTTACCTTCATCATGACTGTTAAAGCTGTTTGCGTAGGATGCGTTTACTTCAGCGCCTTCAAAGTCATCTTTTAAAATATAGTTAATTACACCTGCTACGGCATCTGCACCGTAAACCGCTGATGCACCGGTTGCAAGAATATCAATGCGCTCGATAGCTGCAAGTGGAATTGAGTTCACATCGACAAAGTTTTCCGTGCCAGCGGCAAATGAACTGGGCGCAACACGACGACCATTAATCAGTGTTAATGTGGCTGATGGGCCCATGCCACGTAGGCTTGCTGCAGATTGTCCCGCAGGTGTTGAGGTGGATGTGCCACCGCTTTCTGAAGTGGAAAAAGTGCCGCTACCACCTTTGAACACGGATAAATCCTTTAGTAATTCGTGAATCGTGTTGGCGCCAGAGCGTTTGATGGCATCTTGGTCTAATACCGTTAGTGGAATCGTTCCTTCAAGATCGACGCCTTTTAAACGTGATCCGGTGACTTCTACTCGTTCAATGTTTTCAGCTTTAGTGTTTTCTTGCGCATACAAAAAAGTTGGGCAAAGCACTGCGCTTATTGCCGTTGCAATTGTTAATTGACGAAACATATTGGTTTACCTTTGTCTTTATTTTAAGCACAGGTGTACTGTACAGTGCTTATTTTTTGATTATTTAGACAGGGCCGTGATCGATAGACACAGTTAGCCCCTCACAGAGAATGTGAGGAAGTGGCTACTCGTCAAACCACTCCGAAAGGTAGTGAGGAGAGTAGAAATATGTACACAGCGATGTTGCGTTTTTAAACATAATTCCAATCCAAAAGGTTTTTGACAAAGCTAGTATTTGGGTGCTAGCTTACTCGCGATTTAAAAGTTCCTTATTTTTATAGCAAGCATAAAGTTTTACTGCAAGCTATTTTTTATCATTTTTTACATGAGTATAACATTATGGAAAACTTTCGGGAACATCTTGCAAAGAGCCCTAAATGTGGTTTTTTTGCTGCTTTTACACTGGTAATGACCGCTTTTTCGGCGAATATATCTGCAAATCAAACTGAGCAAACCTTGCTGTTAATTGGTGGCGCATTAACGACTTGTTCAAGTTTAAGTCCTAAAAATTGCATTGAAAAAACATCATTAATAGGAAAAAAAGCGAATCAATTTCAATTGACGGGCAAAGCACTAAAAGAAATAAAAAGCCAATGGCCTGATGATAGTACTAATAACCGCAATGAAACCTTGCGGGTTTTATCAAAAATTGCCAAGCAACAGCCTAATCTTATCGATAAAGGGTCTTTGCTATGGGCTTGGCGGGATTTAGATAGCCGCTCGCTCAATAATTTAACTGATCGAGAATATAACTTTGTCACTGATATGCTGGAAGTGGCGGTTGTTGATGCTAAAGGCCAGCGCATAAAAGAAACGGTGCAAAGTAAACAAAATAATGAGCCGGCTGCTAATGATATAGTTAATTTTATTTCTGCAACAGCTAAAGTAAATAGTAAACAGCCGAGCTTATTAGCTATCACAGCATCGAGTCGCGACCCTTATGAATCGGCTGACTTTTACGAAGGCTTACTGGATTTTGATCGTATTAAAAGTTCATGGCTGGCATTAACTCCGGCATTAGCGCAAGCAATCACAACTGGGCAATGTGAAAAGCTAGCGCAATTTCGCCAGCAAAACATGCAGGTGTTTAATCGCCACAAAATCTATCCTGACCGTATTCAAGCTGAGCAACAACTATGCGACGCGGGTGTTGATAATTTAGTTGCAAAAATCGAATCTGCAACAGGTATTATGCTCAACGGTGGCGATCAAAGTTTAACTCGAAAAGTGTTATTTGATGGTACGGGCAAGCCTTATCCATGGACCAATGCTATACGTTCACGTCCGCTATTGGTAGGTACAAGTGCAGGCACAGCCATTCAAAGTGGTGGCAGTAACCAGTTTGGTAGTGTTGCGATGATCACTAATGGCACTAGTTTAGCTGCATTGCGCGATGGTGCGCACGCAGTTTCTGCACCGAGTGAACGTTGTGAAGATGATTGTAATCAAGGGCTAAGCGCAGATACATTAACCTATCAAACTAATGGTGGGCTGGGCAGCTTTAGTGCAGGTATAGTTGACACCCATTTTAGTGAGCGAAATCGCACTGTGCGTTTAGCGACATTGCTTGCAAAAACAGGGCAACAGTATGGCTTTGGTGTTGATGAAACGACAGCCTTGGTGATCATAAAATCACAACTGAGTACGATTGTGACAGTGTTAGGTAAGCATGGGGTAGTGCATTTAAATAAGGGCAAAGATAAATACAGTTTTGATTATTCATTTTGGCCAGCTGGTGCAATTATAGATGTAACACCCCAAGGGTACCAATTAAGCCAACGTACTATAGACAGTGCTTTGCCTGCAATCAAAATACCACCTTTGCCAATGCAGCGTTTCAATAACATACTCACCGATGCTAAATTGCGCTCGCTTACTCAGGCAATGTGTTTAACTAATGAGCAGTCAGCGGTAGGTCAGCAAGATGAGTTTATAGTGACTTTAAATGCCAGCAAAAATACCCAGTATCAGAGAATAAGTCCAAGCAGTTATGGCTGTGCAATTGAACGACTTAGCGTGAATATTACGACGATTCAATGATGCTTTGATGTAGAGCTACTGTTACTCACAGTAGCTCTTCTTTAAATGACAAAGTAATGTGTTAAATTGTCAACAACACCAATTTGGATATATTAGCTACCCATTTCCCCTCAAATCTCACAACCGATGATTGAACATCTGCTTGCTGTGTCGCTTTTCGTTCCAGACGTACAAAATGACTATTTTTAATATTTACTGCAGCTGCATTGTTATGCTCATTAAAGATAAAATTAACTCTTTTTGTACCTGCAATTAGCAATCGAGTTGTTCTGTTTTTTAGCTCACCGTCAAGTCTTTTTACATCACTTTACATGCTCTTAGATCTTTTAAAAATAATTCTCAATTAACATTGGAAAATGTAATAATTTAATTTAGAATGATCGTTCATTCTAAATTAAGGGTAGTTAACATGCAGCGTTCTCGCGTCGTTCTTTTTACTGTCACCGCTTTGGCAAGTGCAGTTGCTTTATCCGGTTGCGATCAAACTCAGCAGGCGAATGCGCCTGCTGCGCAGCCAGCTCCTGTTGGCGTAATTACATTAAAAAGCCAACCATTAACACTTACTAAGGAGCTTCCAGGGCGAGTAACTGCGTCTCAAGTGGCGCAAATTCGTCCTCAGGTAAGCGGTATCATTCAATCACGTTTATTCACTCAAGGTGCTGAAGTCAAAAAAGGTCAGGCTTTATATCAAATCGACCCAGCTACATTCGATGCGCAAGTAGCAAGTAGTAAAGCTGCTATTAGTAAGGCACAAGCAAGCATTGCTAATGCAAAAGCTAAATCAGATCGTTATGCTGAGTTACTAGCAATAAAAGCAGTCAGTCAACAAGATTTTGATGAAGCAGACGCAAGTTATAAAGGCGCGCAGGCTGATTTATTAACAGCTCAAGCGCAGCTTAAAACCGCACAGATCAATCTTAACTATAGTAAGGTTTCATCACCTATTAGTGGTCAAATTGGCAAATCGAACGTGACCGTAGGTGCTTTGGTAAGTGCTAATCAAGCAACCGTATTAGCAACCGTCACTCAGCTTGACCCAATTTATATTGACCTTACCCAATCAAGTAGTGAGTTGACTCGTTTGAAAAAAGCGATTGCTAATGGTGAGCTTGATAAAGATCTTACTGCGCAATCAAAGGTTGAACTCACTATGGAGGATGGCTCTGTGTATCCGCACACTGGCACTTTGCAGTTTTCTGAAGTAACTGTAGATCCAGGTACTGGCTCAGTAACGTTACGCGCCAAATTTCCAAACCCTGAAAAGCTACTATTACCAGGTATGTACGTCAGAGCTGTGGTTGTTGAAGGTGTTAAGTCTAATGCTATTTTAGTGCCGCAACGCGGTGTTAGTCGTAATAGCAAAGGTGAGCCTACAGCGATGGTGGTGAGTAAAGATAATACTGTTGAAGCGCGAGTATTAAAAACTGACCGTACAGTAGGTGCTAACTGGTTAGTGACAAGTGGCTTGAACGACGGCGATCAACTAATTGTTGAAGGTTTACAAAAAATAGCACCGGGCGCACCTGTTAATGCAGTGCCTGCCGAGTCAGCTACTAAAACTCAATAACGGAGTATTTTAATGTCGAGATTTTTTATCGATAGGCCAATTTTTGCATGGGTTCTGGCCATTGTTGTTATGTTGGCTGGAATACTTGCAATAAGGAGCTTGCCTGTAGCGCAGTATCCTTCAATTGCGCCGCCAGCCATTACTATTAGCGCAAGTTATCCTGGTGCGTCAGCACGCACACTTGAAGATTCAGTAACCCAAGTTATTGAACAAAAAATGAAAGGTTTAGATGGCTTGTTGTATATGTCATCAACTTCTGAATCCAGTGGTACAGCAACACTGACACTGACGTTTGATGCAGAAACTGACCCTGATATTGCACAAGTACAAGTACAAAATAAGCTAGCAACAGCTACGCCGTTGTTACCTGAAGAAGTACAACGCCAAGGTGTTGTTGTTGCTAAGTCATCATCTAGCTTTTTACTGGTAGTGGGTTTTGTGTCGCAAGATGGAAGTATGACCAATATTGACATCGGTGATTATGTGTCATCAAACGTGCAAGATATTGTAGCGCGTGTTGATGGGGTGGGCGAAGTACAATTGTTTGGCTCTCAATATGCAATGCGTATTTGGCTCGATCCGGCTAAGTTACAAAGCTATAAACTAACACCAGCGGATATATCTGCGGCGATAAAAGCGCAAAATGCACAGGTATCTGCAGGTCAACTTGGTGGAATGCCGGCGATAGCAGGTCAACAGCTTAATGCGACCGTTACCGCGCAAAGTCGATTACAAACACCTAAGCAGTTTGAAGATATTTTAGTTAAAACTAACAGTGATGGCTCTGTAGTTCGCTTAGTCGATGTCGCCAAAGTAGAGCTTGGTGGTGAAAACTACGGCGTGGTTGCGCGCTTCAACGGCAAACCAGCATCTGGTTTAGGCGTGAAGCTAGCCAGTGGAGCGAACGCCTTGGATACAGCGCAAGGTGTAAAAGATGCACTTGAAGAACTTAAACCATTTTTTCCACAGGGCTTAGAGGCGGTTGTTCCTTATGACACCACTCCTTTTGTTGCATTATCAATCGAAAAAGTAGTGCACACCCTAATAGAAGCGGTTGTTTTGGTATTTGTTGTAATGTACTTATTTTTACAAAACTTCAGAGCAACTATTATCCCAACCATTGCGGTACCTGTCGTATTGTTAGGTACGTTTGGTATTCTATTTACTTTCGGGTATTCAATTAATACCCTCACGATGTTTGCGATGGTATTGGCCATTGGTTTACTCGTAGATGATGCGATTGTTGTTGTAGAAAACGTTGAACGTTTAATGACCGAAGAAAAACTTTCTGCGGTTGAAGCAACGCGAAAATCGATGGATGAAATTAAAGGGGCGCTGGTAGGTATTGCTATGGTGCTGTCGGCTGTATTTATTCCGATGGCATTCTTTAGTGGCTCTACTGGGGTTATTTATCGTCAGTTCTCTATTACCTTAGTGTCGGCGATGGGGCTGTCGGTACTGGTTGCGCTTATTTTAACTCCCGCACTGTGTGCTACGTTATTAAAGCCTAGTCATGTACATACTGATGGTAGCATTATTGGTCGTTTTTTCTCAGGCTTTAATCGTGGTTTTGATAAAACCAATAAAGGTGCGCAAGGTTTTGTTGGTCGTATGATCAAACATTCTAAGCGCTACTTGCTTAGCTATGCATTAATTGTAGGCGGCATGGTGGCTATTTTTTCAAACTTACCAACGGCATTTTTACCTGATGAAGACCAAGGTATTTTGTTTAACCAAGTAATGCTTCCTGCAGGCTCTACTACAGAGCAAACGCTTGAAGTGGTTAAAAAAGTTGAAAACCACTATTTAGAAGATCAATCTGAAGCCGTTAGTTCAATTTTTACGGTAACAGGTTTTAGTTTTGCAGGCTCTGGACAAAACTCAGCAATTGGCTTTGTTAGCTTAAAGCACTGGGATGAGCGCCAACGTGACGACCTATCAGTGGGCGCCGTTGCAGGAAAAGGCATGGGGTATTTTTCAACGATTAAAGAGGCTTTTGTATTTGCATTTCCACCTCCGGCGATTGTTGAACTTGGAACCGCAAATGGCTTTAATATGTTTTTACAAGACCGTGTCGGTTTAGGTCATGATGAGCTATTAAAAGCGCGTAATCAGTTATTAGGTATGGCGAGTCAAAGTCCAATATTGGCAGGTGTTCGCCCTAATGGGCAAGAAGATATGCCTGAGTTACAGCTGGATATTGATCTTGCAAAAGCAGAAGCGCTTGGTGTGTCGCAAGGTGATATTAATAGTACGCTTTCGACGGCGTGGGGTAGTAGTTATGTAAATGACTTTATCGACCGTGGTCGCGTGAAAAAAGTATACCTGCAAGGTCAAGCCGATGCGAGAATGGTGCCTGAGGACTTAAACAAATGGTATGTGCGTAATAAAAACGGCGATATGGTGCCATTTTCAGCATTTGCTAGTTCTTATTGGTCTTATGGTTCGCCTCGCTTGGAAAGGTATAACGGCTTTTCAGCAATGGAAATCCAAGGCAGTGCAGCGCCAGGCTACAGTACAGGTCAAGCCATGGATGAAATGGAGCGTTTAGTTAAGCAGTTACCACAAGGTATTGCTTCTGAATGGACTGGTATTTCATATCAAGAGCGATCAAGTGGCGGTCAAGCGCCGTTGTTATATGGATTATCACTGTTATTTGTATTCTTATGTTTAGCAGCGCTTTATGAAAGTTGGTCAGTACCATTTGCAGTAATGATGATTGTGCCACTGGGGATTTTTGGTGCGATTGTAGCCGCCTTTATGGGTAACTTATCAAACGATATTTACTTACAAGTGGGTTTATTAACCACCATAGGTTTAGCCTCTAAAAATGCCATTTTAATCGTTGAGTTTGCGATTCATAAAATGGAAGAAGGCTTAAGCTTAGTTGACTCGGCCATTGCCGCTGTACGACTTCGCTTACGTCCTATTTTAATGACTTCAATGGCATTTGTGTGTGGTGTGCTTCCGTTAGCCATCGCCTCAAGTGCAGGCTCAGGTGCACAAAATGCATTAGGTATTTCAATTATTGGTGGAACACTTGCCGCCTCGTCACTGGTTGTTATTTTTGTACCTTTATTTTTTGTTTTAGTTCGCAGAGCATTCTCAGGCAAAACTAAAACAACGTCACAGGAGCAATCATAATGACATTCAAAACGTTAAGCTTAGCGAGTCTAAGCGTATTTGTGCTCAGTGCTTGCCAAATGGCACCTCCGCGTGAAGATATCGTGTTGCCGGTGCCTGATAGCTACGCAATACAGAGTGAGCAAGGTAATACAGCTGATTTAAGATGGCAGCAGTTTTTTGCGAATGAAAAACTGCAACACTTGATTGAGCAAACATTAGTTCATAATAAAGACCTTAAACTTGCCGCACTTAATGTGCAGCAAGTTCGTGCGCTTTATCAAATAGAAGACTCTGCCTTATATCCGTCAATCGATTTTGCTGCGTCGGGCACGCGTCAGCGCTTACCGGGAGACTTAACGTCAACCGGTAATGCACAAATTAGCGAGAGCTACAAAGCTACCGTGGGAATGACCGCGTATGAGCTCGATATATGGGGCAAAATTCGTAATCAATCTGATCAAGCTCTGCAAACTTTGTACGCGTCAGAGCAAACTCAAACGAGTGTAAAAATTAGCTTAATTTCTGAGTTGGTTAGTGCGTGGCTAAATTACGCTGCTGATAAAGAGCAGTTAGCGCTTGCTACGCAAACCCTAAAAAGTCAGCAGGCATCACTGGCGTTAACCGAAAAAAGCTATGCACTTGGCGCGGCATCAAAGTTAACGTTGGCACAAATTGAGAGCACTGTAGCCACCGCAAAAGTTGATATTGCTAACTATCAGCGCTTGTTAAAGCGTGATAAAAATGCCCTTGATTTATTAGTAGGTCAGCCGGTTTCAGCGCAGTTGTTACCTGTTGAGAGTTTAGATGAAGTACTAAATTTCCCGACCGTGCCTGTAGGCTTACCATCCGAGTTACTTGAACAACGTCCTGATATTAAAGCAGCAGAGTTTCAGTTATTAGCTGCTAACGCTAATATCGGTGTTGCAAAGGCGGCATTTTTTCCAAGTATTAGCTTAACGGCTAATGCCGGGAGTGTGTCGAGTGATCTAGATAATTTGTTTTCAAGTGGCACTGGCACTTGGAGCTTTATGCCATCGATCACGATACCGATATTTAATATGGGTCGTAATCAAGCAAACTTAGATGTTGCGCAAACTCAGCAACAGATTGCGCTAACAACCTATGAACAAACGATTCAACAGGCATTTAAAGAAGTCTCTGATGCGCTTGCCGATAGGGAAGGCTATATGCAGCAGCTAAGTGCGCTTGAAGATCTGTATAATAGTAATCAAGTGTCGTTTACACTCTCTGAAGCTCGCTTCGAAAAAGGCGCCGATAGCTATTTACAAGTGCTGGATGCACAACGTAATTGGTACAGTGCTGGGCAACAACTCATTAGCGGTAAAAAAGCCTATATTACGAGCCAAATTAGTTTGTATAAAGCGGTTGGAGGCGGTTGGCAACGATCGGCTCAACAGAGTGAATAGCCATTAGGCTGCGCCATTGTATAGTTTATCACTAGTTTATTAAGTTCTTTGTGGTAACCGACAAAGTTGATGTCAAAGGGCATATAAGCTAGTGATAATTATTAGGTTAAAGAAAAGCAGTGCTTTTCGGAGTTACTATGAAAGAAAAATCTAAGAGACAAACCGACCCTGCACTTGTGCAAGCACGCCGTGAGCAAGTGCTTAGTGCTGCGGCCGATTGTTTTAGACGAAAAGGCTATCATGGCGCAGGAATGGCCGAGATCTCAAAGACCGCAGGGATGAGCGCAGGACATATTTACAATTACTTTGCCAGTAAAGAAGCGATCATTGAATCGATTATAGAACAGGATATGGAAAAACTGTTCTCTATTTTTCAGGAGTATGAAGATCAACCTGGTGACTTAGTAACGATTTTACTCGATGGTTTAGACCACGCAGTGGATCATCATACTGATGTAAACCAAGGTGCACTGGATTTAGAGATGTTCGCTGAAGCTGCGCGCAACGATAAAGTGGCAGAGCAGTTGCGAAAGTCTGATTGTTACGCCAGAGAGAAAATGCGAAATCTTTTATTGAGTGAACGCAGTTTGATAAAAGACCTTAGTGCAACTGAACTTGAAAGTCGTATCGAAGTGATGTTTGCAATGATAAATGGGATTACCATACGTAAAACCCTGAATCCACATGTTGATAAAGCCACGCTATTATTAGCGCTTCGCCCGGCAATGCGGGTGTTGCTCATACCGTTCTAATTAGAGCCGAGGCCTTAAGCGCAAAGAGGTGTCGTTTAATCCTCTTTGCTGCGTTATTTTGGGGCTTAAAGCGTAATACCTTAAATTATAAGTTAGGTATATTTTAGTTTGTTCAGTAAATGATTCTTCACGGCTGGCCACTCTGATGCAATAATTGAATAAACAACAGTATCGCGAATCGATCCATCACTTGTTATTTGATGGCTGCGTAAAATACCATCTTGTTTAGCGCCTAGCCTTGCAATTGCCTTTCGCGACTGTTGATTAAAAAAGTGTGTTCTAAACTCAACTGCAATGGCATTGTGAGTATCAAATAAATACTTCAACATCAAAAGTTTACATTCAGTATTTACAGGACTTCTTCGTACAGCCTTGGCATACCATGTGTAGCCTAGTAATGCGCGCTGATGCTGTGCGTCTACGTTATAGAATCGAGTTGTGCCAACTATTTTATGGCTACTATTACACCTTACGGCGAAGGCGCTATTGCCGTTTTTGGCTTCAATAATTGCCCGCTCAACATAACTGTGCATTTGTTCTGGCGAAGGAACATTGGCATACCATAATTTCCAAGACTCTCCATCAAGCACCGCATGTTTTAATTCATCTATATGATGTAAGCTTAACACCTCAAGCGTTATAAAGTGCCCAACCAATGGCATTGGTTTTAACCACTGCATATATTTCCCTTACTCCTGAGACCATTGTTTAATATCTCAACGTTTTGTACATAGAGATGATCCTATAAGGATTCAATGATAGCAACTTACACATTGAATTTTACAATTAATCTGTTGATTTCAGCTATAAATCAATAAACTCAAATCCGCTCCATTGACCACTGTACCGCGATTATTGCGATGGCGAGTGAGCCTGCAGGCATCACCCATTTTTGATACCAGTGATAGTTTCTTGCCCAAATAAGGACTGGTAATGTAACTGCTAATATAGCCAGTTGGCCTATCTCTACACCTAAATTAAATGCGAGCACGCTGAGTAATTGATAGTCACTGGATAGCCCTAATTCACCTAATACACTCGCAAAGCCCATGCCATGCAATAAACCAAAGGCGAATGTGACCCAACCTAAACGCACAACTAACGGCCAAATATTGTTAAGAGCTGCAAACAACACCGATATAGCGATTCCCAATTCTACCCAGCGACTGTTAGGTGTAACTAATTGCATTGCAGTGGCGGTCAGAGTGATTGAATGCGCCAAAGTAAATGCGGTAACTATCCATGCGGTGTGTTTGAAGATCGTGACTTTTGATTCTACACCTTGCCATTTTGCTGATTTTTTTACTAATACACAGGTAAGCAACAATGCAATTAAAAATAAGATATGGTCAAGTCCGAGCCAAATATGCAGCACTCCTTGGTAAACATATTGATTAAAAGTGGTGAGGTAATTGCTTTTAGTAAAATCAAAAGTTTGAAGGGCATTATTTTTACTCATCACGCGAGTTTGTTCATTGATAGTGACAATTGCTTTATGATTGGCATCAGTATCGAAAAATGCCTGATAATGAAATGCTATGGCGCTGTGGTTCGTGTCCAGAGCTGGGCAGGATAATTGCAATTTAACAACCACATAGGGTTGATTAAAATGACTATCAAGCTGCAACGGAGCGTCGCTGGTAAGCGTACATACTTGCTCGTCCGCTGATGTTACCGTCAGTGAGGTCAGGACAAAATCACTTATGGCGCTATGTTTTGCACTGATCTCATGCCATGCGATAGCCCCATCTTGGTTTAAATCAAACGCCACCTGTTGCTCTAAATCGGCAACGTTGATTTGCCAACTACCTGTAAAATGGCTGTCATCAATTGCGTTTAAATTAATATAGCTGGTACTTAATTGGTGTGCTTGAGCTGTTCCTTGCAACATGAAAAATAAACACAGGTTACAAAAAAACGCAGTTACAAATGCGTTCATAAAGAGGCTCCTTGTGCACGTGTAAGTAGTTGCTGATCGGCATCAAGCTTGGCTTGTTGCCAATTTATTTTTGCCCAGTATAGGGCTTTTTCTGGCTGTTTATTGATGTCTAAATAATAGTGAGCTAAATCACTGGCATGGAAACTGTCTTGGCGTAATTCACGCAGCGCCACTCTTTGCGCCATTAAATTTTGCCATTGCGTCAGCGAGGTATCGTTGTAGTGTTGCTCTGCAATTGCTAAGCGCAGCAACAAGGCATCCTCTAAATTTTGTTTTTCATTTACCAGTGCGGGCAAAGTGTTAAGCACTTTTTGATAATTCCCTTGCGCTAAATAAATATCTGCCCATAACACTACAAGGCTGACGGGGGCTGTTTTTAATGGCAATGACTGGATATGAGCGAGCGCTTCATCGGGTTTATTGAGTCTCAGTGCCATTTCAGCCAATACATGGCGGGTATTATCGCTTTGTTTATTACTTGTAATACTGTTTGCTAAACTTTGATAACTTTGTGCTAATTGACCGTCTTGGCTTAGTACATCAAATGTACAGGTATTAATTACATCCATTGCTGTTAGAGCCAAGAGTTTTAAGCATTGTTGTTTGGCGGCTTTAAAGTCACCTTGAACCATTAGCATATTGGCGCGTAATAGATGGGTGTTAACATGGTTAGGATCGCGTTTTAGTACTGCATCGGTGATTGCTAAGGCTGCTGAAAATTGATGTTCACGTTGTAAAACGCGTGCATACATATAGCCAATTTGTGGTGTGGGAGATTGCGCATAGCGCTGCTGTAACTGGTTTTTTAATAAGCCTTGGCGAAGCTCAGTTTGACCTACTTGTTGGCTATTTATCAGTAACGTCATTAATTCGTCTTGATTAAGGTGTGCGGTATTTATTGCGCGGGCTTTTGCGATGATCTCGTCATCTGCTGGCGTATAAGGTTCAGCCCCTGCATTAACAGAGATCAATAAACAAAGGTAAGTAAAAGCACGGGTGATCATAGCATTCTCCTTAAAAAGGCCATCCATGGCCTGCAAGTTTTATTGTGTGATTTAGTTGTTACCTAACAAATCGTCAAATGTGGCATTTTCATCCGCATTTGTGAATGTACGGCCGTTCACACTCAGTGGCTTATCGGTAGCCGCTTGGTTAAATGCTGCACGGCCCAGTTGTGCAAAATCGACTTCAAGTGCTTCAATAGTGATATCAACCATTGCGGTAACTTGGCTGTTTACCCCATCACTGACTGCAAAGGTAAAGCTATCAGAGCCAGTCGTTTCAAGGTTCGGCGTATAGGTGTAACTACCATCACTATTAACCACTACCATGCCTAGCATTGGCTCAGTAACCAGACTGAAGGTAAGAGTATCTCCTTCAGGATCAGAACCTTGTAGCATGTCTTCAATTACAACTTCGGTTTGTGTGGTTACCATATCAGCTGTTGCTGTAGGTGCTTTATTTACCATCGGTGGTATCTCGACGGTGTTATGGTCGTCATCATTGCTACAGCCGCTGAGTGTAAGCGCAGCAAGCAATAACCCAAGATGTGATAATTTAAAATGTTGCATGAGTGTTCTCCTTATTTAGACCCTGCAAGTGGAGTTGCTAGATATGGGAAGCTTGCATCCATCATCGTAGCGTTCACTGGTGCACCATCAGTAAATGGTACGTTACCTACACTGGCATCATCAGATGTGCACAGGCCTAAATCAGTATTTGTACCATTTACTGGAATTGGATAGCATAAGCGACCCATTACCACACGTAGCGCAATATCAACTACATCATCACCAGGACGACGGCCATTTGGGAAACCCGCTAAATCATCGCCAGCAACACCGAATGCTGATTGATCTGCTTGTGCTTTTGCAGCGATATTGGTATTTAGACGCAGCATTTCAGCGCCTGTAACAGTGGCCAATTGATTAACGCCTGGGAAACCAGTTAAAAATGCAGTTACTAAGTCATTACGTGGAAAATTCGTTGGTGCAAGGGTCGCTAGATTTGCCCCTAAGGTGGTGTTAACCGCATCTTTGAACAGAATATTTAATAGCTCTGGTAAAGATGGGTGGGTAACATAATCAATAAATTGACCATCGTCTTTAGGCTGTGAACTTGAGAAGGTATCTTTGTCTTTTAAACCAATTACCAGCTCATTAACAAGTGGATTACCTAAACGAGATACTTGAGTAAGCGCACCACCATTTACCGCATTGTTCGCAAATTTAGCATTTGGGTTTAAAATACGCGCCTGTGGTAAGCTAGCTGTAGTCCATGTGCCAATAGTGCCATTGCCATTACCAACTACACAGCTTTTAGGTACTTCAATAGCAATTGCGGTCACATTTTTATCTGCTAAGTCATCATTATCTGCCGATTGTGTAATGCCTCCAGGGAAGCCCTCGCCATCACCTGCGCCCGGCGCACTGTCGCCTTCTACCGGCACATAGTTCACTAAGTCAAAGGTTTTGCCTAGGTTCACCACGAATGGATCTTTACGTTGGCCAACAAATACTTTTGCCATACCGTCACAGCCCGGGATTGCTACTTGATATACAAATTGCGCTGCGTAGCTTTTATAGCCATCCATTGATGAAAACGTTTTATCGCCAATATAATCAAGTGGCTTGTGGAATTCATTACTGCTGGTCATGGTATTAGTTAGCATGGTTTTGCTACCTGTACGCTGATCACCTGCGATCATCGTCATAGTGTATGATTCGCTAAAGTTAACTGCGGCATTATTGCCAGCTGCAACACCACCAACATTTTTAAGTGGTACAGCAACAGTACGTTGGTTGCCTTCAGGGCCAACGGTTAATGCAACGCCTTGATTGTCATTAGGCAGCATACTTTTGAAGTTAAAGGCGAAACTAATATCTTCAATCGCATCGCCATCGTTATCAATATGGATGCTGTAGGTTGCATCAGGATCCATGGCAAAATAGTTAGGTCCACCATAGCCATCTTGCAGTGGAATATAGTTTGCAATCAGGGTGACATAATCACCACGGCCTTGTTCATAACTGTTAAATGCATAAAAATCTGTTGAATCTAAAGTCGGGAAACGACTGATATTTGGAGCTTCACGGTGACTTGACGCCTCTGATGGGGCGCTTACGAAGGTACTGCATACTACAACTGCTAATATTGACGGAGTTAAAGCTTTCATGACTTTGTCCTTTAGTTTTAATAAATAGTGGTCATAGTTAATAACGCATGGTGGTCGTAATTAGATGCAAAGAAACGTAAATAAAGTTAATAAAATGTCTTTTTATTTTTATTGCTTTGATTTTAAAGCAATAAAAAACCAGCTTGCGCTGGTTTTCAACTATCTTTTATTGTTTTACTACAATAAAATTAATTCAGTAGTGTAAAGTACTTCGCTAGGTAAGCCGTTTGGTGAGCCACCTATTGGCTCTATACTAATTGCTAACAGGGCAATATCTTGCGCGTTAAAACGTGCGTCTTTCAATATTGATTTAACGCCATCTTTAGGAAGTAGCCCTAATGATATTGGTATATCTTGCCCTTTTAAAATCATCCACAGCTCATAATCTTTATCCGTCCTTGCCGTAAGCTGCTCGCTGGCTTTTATTGATAAGCCTTGCTCGTTGATATCAATAAACCATAATGGTTTTTCGCTGGCATCTTTAAACAGTGCAATTTGCTGAGTGTTTTGCCCTACAGGCGTTTGTGGCTGCCAAATAATCAAAGCTAATACTACACAGGCTGCGGTAGCAATTAACGACCACGCTTGCCAAATACCAGTTTTAGGTTGAATAACATTGTTCGATACTACTTGCTGTGGGTCAATACGTTGTGAAATTGCTTCCCAAACATGGCTATCTGGCGGCACAGATTTAATTGAGCTGGCTAAATTATTTAAATGTTGCTCCCACATCCAGGTCGCCTCTCGAACACGATTTGATGAGAGCATCAAACGTTGAAAGCGTTTGCGAGCAGAGCCTTTTAATGTTCCTAACACGTATTCAGCCGCCAACATATCGATGAGTTTTTGATTGTCATAATTCATAACGTTAAGCACCTTTGCAACTGTTGCAGGCCGCGTCTGATCCAGCTTTTTACTGTGCCAAGCGGAGTATCAATATGATCAACTAACTCACGGTGAGTCAAGCCTTTGTAGTAGGCTAAGTGGATCGCCTGTTTTTGCTGTTCATCTAGTTGCTCTATACAATCAACGAGTTTACTTTTATCTTCGTAATCAATAGCTAAAGGTGAGTCAGTTAAATCATCTGAGATTGCTGAGTCGTCATCTAGGGCTTGCTCTTTACGGACTTTATGATAGCGCAAAGAGTCTAAGCTACGATAACGAACAATGCTGATCATCCAGCTGATGACAGTGCCTTTAGTTACTTGATAATCAGATGCATTGTGCCAAATTTTCACAAATGCATCTTGTAGCGCTTCTTCAGCATGTGCACGATTGCTTAACATTTTTAAGCTGATCGCAAACAGCTTTGCACTTGTGGCATTATACAATTTAGCAAATGCCTGTTTATTGCCCTGTGCGGTTGCACTTAGTAGAGGTAATAATTCGTCGGTTTCCATAAAGTTCCTATTTTTATTGTCAGTTGGTAAACGTTTCAGGATGTAAATTGGATGCAAAAAACCAACTAAATGATGGGTGCTTACTATTATTTTCATGCTTTTCCACCAGTTAGCCTAGCAGCAAAATACGGCTTATCAAGTTGAGAAGCTCCGTCGGCTATTTGGTAGCAAGGTTTTACAATCGAAGTTTTGAAGTGATTAATGACTCTTTTAAGTAAAACAATATGGCTGACAAAATTGAAATTTTACCAAATTGCAAAAAAATCCCGTTGCTTACAATAAATGCCTTGTTTTAGTTATGGTTAAACGGTGCATGAATGTCATACAATGGGGTAAAAGTAGACCACATAAGAGAGATTAAAATGGCCGCATTCGGTACCGTATTTATGCCGCAGATGATTCAAGCACGTTTTACTGATAACGCTTGGAGCGAAAGCTCTGTTGTTCCGTCAGATAAAATTGAACTTCATGCTGGTGCACATGTTCTTCACTATTCAAGTACATGTTTTGAGGGGTTAAAAGCATTTCGCCATGAAGACGGCTCAGTTTATATTTTCCGTATGGACGCTAACATTGCCCGCATGAAACAAAGCTCGCATTTATTAAGTTTACCTGAAGTTGATGGAGCCATGCTTGAAAAAATGATCATTGATATTGTTCGCCAATATGCTGATGAAACGCCGTTACCACCGGGCTCTATGTATATTCGTCCAACTCATATCGGTACTGAAGCTGCAATTGGTAAAGCGGCTGTGCCGTCATTAAGTTCATTATTGTATGTGCTATTATCACCTGTTGGTGATTACTTTGCTGGTGGCGCGACTGCGCTGCGAGTATTGTTAGAAGAAGATGGTATGCGCTGTGCCCCACACATGGGTATGATCAAAAGCGGTGGTAACTACGCTAGCGCATTAGCACCCATTACGGCAGCACGCTTGCAACATCAAGCCGACCAAATTCTATTCTGTCCAGGCGGTGATGTACAAGAAACTGGTGCCGCAAACTTTATTTTAATTGATGGTAATGAAATTATTACTAAAGCGCTAGACAGCACCTTTTTACATGGCGTGACGCGCAGCAGTATTTTAACCATCGCTAAAGATTTAGGTATGACAGTATCCGAGCGCAATTTTACAGTCACTGAATTACTTGAGCGTGCTGCAAAACCGGGTACTGAAGCTGCTTTATCTGGCACTGCTGCGGTATTAACCCCAGTGGGTACTTTTATTCATAATGATAAAGAATACAAAGTGGGCAGTGGTGAAGCAGGGCCAACGACAATGCGTTTGCGCCAAGCCCTTAACGATATTCAATGGGGTAAAGCACCAGACACCCATGGCTGGTTAACCAAAATCGACGTGTAAAGTTAAACGATATGTTTTTATAAAAAGCCTAGGTTATTTATAACCTAGGCTTTTTTATGGTCTAAGTTATTTAATAATCTATACTTTCAACTGTGTAAGTTAGCTGCAAAGATGTGTAAAAATAACGTATGTAAACACAGCAAGTATCACTAAACTAATCAGTTGATATCTTAATGCTATGAAATATATATGAATATTTATTTCTGTGAAATTTTATTAGTGGCGCATAGATTGCATTTCTATTTGGGTATAACTAACGACAAAAGGAGCGTTTATGTGGGCCGCAATAAGTTACTTATTATTGGCAATTGTATTTATCATTATGGGGTGGCAGGTTAGTCCTAGCTATTTTTCGCTGCTATTCTATTGGACGGCTTTATCTTTATTACTGGTAAGCGGTGCCTATTTTTTTAATATTGCAAAAATTTTTCGTAAACGAGAAAACGGTGTTATCCCGTTTTACATTCGTTGGGCTTTCATACCTTTTTTATTGGGGGCACAAGTTTATAACGCGTGGAGCCGAAAGCACGATAAAGTACCGCCATTACAACAAATTAACGAACACTTATTTTTAGCCTGTCGGTTATTCCCTTCAGATATAGATACTTTAAAAGATAACGGTATTACCGCGATTTTAGATGTAACCTGTGAATTTGATGGACTTGAATGGTCATCAACACAAGAAAACATAAACTATTTAAATATCCCTGTGCTTGATCATCGAGTCCCAACACGTTCGCAGCTTAATCAAGCGATTAACTGGATTGCCCATCATATTAAAGATAATCGTCGAGTGGTGGTGCATTGTGCGTTGGGTCGTGGTCGATCGGTGTTTGTGATGGCGGCTTATTTACTCAGTCAAAATAAGGAGGCTGATGTACATCAAGTGCTTGCGCAAATAAAAGAAACACGCGAAACCGCTAATTTAAATAAACACCAACTACGTCAACTAGTTAAACGCCATAGAAAGGGTGAGTTATTAATCAAAAATAAAGCGGTATTAATTGCTAATCCAGTTTCCGGCACTAAGTTATGGCAGCAAAAAGAGCATTTAATTGTTGCGCGTTTATCTGCTTATTATAACTTAAAAGTGATGATCACATCAGTGGAGCAAAATGGGATTGTGTTGGCCAAACAAGCGATAGCTGATAAGCCAGATATGATCATCGCCTGCGGAGGCGATGGCACAGTGGCAGAAGTGGCAAGTGTTTTGGTAAACACAGACTGTAAATTAGGTATTATCCCATTTGGCACAGCCAATGCTCTAGCACATGTTTTAATGGGAATTAAGTCAAAGTTGATCCCTGTGGAAGTAGCATGTGATTTGATTATTGAAGGGCAAACCAAGCAAATGGATACAGCATATTGCAATGGTGAGTTAATGCTGCTGTTAGCAGGGATTGGCTTTGAACAACACATGATTGAAAAAGCCGATCGGGATACTAAAAACGAGCTTGGTCAGTTCGCATATTTACAGGGCTTCTGGCAAGCTTTAGGCGAACAAAAAGCCCAAGATTTCACAGTACAGCTAGATGATAACGAGCCGCAGCAAATACATACCAATAGTTTAATTGTCGCTAATGCTGCACCTTTTACTACTTTACTAGCGCAAGGTGGGGGACAGCCTGATCACTATGATGGCTTGCTCGATGTTAATTGGCTTACTCCAAACCAAGACGCATCAGCCAATGTATTAAGTATTGCTGAGCTGGTATTTAGCAGTATTACCCAAGCACATTTTGCGATTAATTCACATCATACCAATGCGCGCCGCGTTGCAATATCGGCGACTCAGGAAATAAAATATGTACTTGATGGTGAAGTTAAAAGTGCTGATAAATTGATCATTGAAATTACTCCGCAATCACTGGCGGTGATCTGTGCAGAGCAGGTCGAGTAACTGAACTTGTTGCGCGTTATAAGCTATAACGCGCAATGGCTGTTACTTCTTTTTAATACTAGGCCACACAAAGCCACTGTTTTGCGGTTGTGCATCGACACAGTTATCGAGGTATAACTGCTCGACCTTGGTACGAGCCCAAGGTGTTTTACGTAAAAATTTTAGGCTCGATTTTACACTTGGGTCTGATTTAAAACAGCGAATATCAACATGCTCACCCATCGCTTTCCAGCCAAGTGTTTGCTCGAGTTTTACTACTATTTGTTCGAGTGTAATGCCATGTAACGGGTTGTTTGCTTGCTGATTCATAATTCACTATTGCTTGATAAAAGTCGCTGCTATTGTAACGTAACTGTGCGTTGATACCAATTCTATTAATTAACGCGAATTGTTTTAGGAGCGGTTGGGTAAATAATTTCATTTTGCTCGTTGAGCATTAACCAATTTAACGCGCTATTATTGTGATGAGGGTTTTTTGCTGCACAAATCACCCGCACATTAGCCATTATAATAATCGCACCTTCGCTGTAGCGTTGATCTTCAAACCAACAGAGTTGTTGCTCGCTAACTATATTTTTTGCGTCAAGAAACAAGGCTGGTTTTTGATTATTACTGAAACTATTAGCCGAGTAAATTACACTGATAAAACAGATGCCTATAATCGTTATAATTCGCATATTTAGCCTTTGCATTAAAAAATAACTACACTAAGCTTATACCTAAGTTATCCCAAAATACTAGTTTCAGTTGCAATTAAATGCGTTTAAACCAGCCCACTTAGGGTTTTAGGGTGACTTGGCCATAAAATGTGTTAGGGTAAAATCCACAAAAATAATTTTCTAAAGACAAGGTGAGCACATGCAATTTAAACAAACGATGATTGACGAATTTACACTGTTAGCAAAATTTCCATTAACCAGTAAAATGCAAGGTATTAAGTTACATAGTGATGCTGATGAAAGCTTATTAAGCGCGGCACAACGATTGTTTGATAAAGGTATTATAGATAGCCCAGATGGCGGTTACTTAACCGATCTGGGCTTAGATCTGATAGAGCACGTAACCGTGCTACACAGTGCGTTGGGTAATTAAAAAATATCAGGCTGCATCCGGTTGGTTTTGTGGTGCAGCATCAATAAATGCATCAAGCTTGTTACAACGTTCATAAATGGCTGCTATTTTCGGATACGCAGTCATATCAACGTTAAAACGATAAGCATTAAATACTTGCGGCACTAAACACACATCAGCAAGGCTAGGTTTATCACCCACACAATATTCATTTGTATGATCAAGTAGCTGTTCAATTTTTTCAAAACCAACCTCTACCCAATGACGATACCAGGTATTTTTGATTGCATCGTCAGCACCAAGTTCACCGCTTAAATATTTCAGTACCCGTAGGTTATCAATAGGATGAATATCGCAGGCAATGGCATAACATAAATTACGGATCTGGGCTTTTTGCCAGGCATCACCAAATAATAGTGGTGTGTCGGGGTGTGTTTCTTCAAGGTATTCTAAAATTGCCATCGATTGTGCGAGTACACCGTCATTGGTTTCCAGCGCAGGTAATAACCCTTGCGGGTTTTTATCTAGGTATTCAGGTGCTTGTTGCTCAGATTTTAGTAAGTTAACAGTTACTAACTCATGCTGAATATTTTTTAAATTAAGCGCAATACGCACGCGATATGCGGCAGATGAACGAAAATATGTATAAAGTTTCATGGTTCAATTATCCTTGTGGGCCACTGTAGTGTTTTTTAATAGTACGCCAGCAGTCAGTGTAGTTAGGTTGGCGCTCTTTGCCTTCTAATGCGTATTTTGTTGGTGAAATAACGTAACGTGATTCAAACATAAACGCGAGGGTATTTTCGTAGCGTTGCGGTTCAAGCTCTGCGTTAGAGGCCTTTTCAAATACATCAGCTTCTGGGCCATGCGGTGACATACAATTATGTAAACTCATGCCTCCTGGTACAAAACCGTGCTCTTTGGCGTCGTACACGCCTTCAATTAAGCCCATAAATTCACTCATAATATTGCGGTGATAATAGGGTGGGCGAAAAGTGTTTTCTGCCACCATCCAGCGTGGAGGAAAAATTGCAAAATCAATATTAGCAACGCCTTCTGTGCCTGATGGGGATGTCAGTACTGTGAAAATAGACGGATCCGGATGATCAAAGCTCACTGTATTCATTACATTAAAACGTGCTAAATCATATTTATAGGGTGCACTGTTGCCTGTCCAGGCTACAACATCTAAAGGGGAGTGGCCTATATCACAGCGGAACATATTACCGTTGAACTTAGCAACCAACTCAAACTCACCTTCTTTATCTTCAAAGGCAGCAACAGGGTATTGAAAATCACGGTCGTTAGCGTAGCCGTTGGCTCCCACTGGGCCGCGCTCAGCTAACACATAAGCATGACCATAATTTTCACAGATATAACCACGAGCAGTATCAGAGAGCAAAACGACTTGGAATTTAATGCCACGCGGGATCACTGCGATTTCACCCGCTTTAATCATTAAATTACCACATTCTGTTTTCAGCAGTAACTGACCTTGCTGCGGCACAAATAACATTTCGCCGTCGGCATTATAAAAATAACGATCAGTCATTGATTTATTCGCTACATAAACATGGATGCCAATTCCTGTTTGGCCATTGGCGCTGCCGTTTGCAGCCATAGTGATCAAACCATCAATGAAATCGGTTGGTGTGGTTGGAATATCAATTGGATCCCAACGAAGCATAGTAGGTGGAGTCGGGACTTCGGTAATTGGGGCGGTGCGAATTAAACCGTTATCAATTGCGCTGTAATCACCTTGGACAACCGATGGGCGAATACGGTACATCCAAGTGCGGCGGTTATCAGCACGCGGCGCGGTAAATGCGGTGGTACTAAATTGTTCAGCGTATAAATCGTATTTTACTTTTTGCGGGCTAAACTGCCCAATAGGCAATGCGCCAGGCAGAGCTTCGGTTTCAAACTCATTGCCAAATCCTGTCATATATTTTAATTCGCTGGTCATCACTCGACTCCTTTATGTTTTACTGTAAGATACTCTCAAGTGAGACTAAATTCAAACGTCGTGCTTTTTGTCACTGTACATATTTATGGACACTTAAACATGATTGTAAATTAAGAGGACATAGCCGTTATGGCTCTCGATTTAGAGACATTTTTACCTTATCGTCTGGCTAACTTAGCCAGTAAAATGAGTGAACAGTTTGCACCCGTGTATCAACAACAAAGTGATTTAAGCATTCCTCAGTGGCGTATTTTGTTTAATTTAGCCCAGTTTGGACAAAGCAACGCGAAAGCATTGTGCGAGCAAGCAGCAATGGATAAATCCACGGTATCGCGTGCTATTAAGGCATTGATAGATAAACACTATGTAGTGAGTTTAATCGATCCAGCAGATAAACGCGCCAGCTTGTTAGCGTTGAGTGAGCAAGGGTTGGGCTTGTATCAGCAATTAGCCCCAGCTGCTTTAGCGTGGGAGAAGAATCTGTTGGATGTTTTAACTCAAGCCGAGTATCAAACCTTGCTTAGTTGTTTAGATAAGTTAACTAGTAAATTAGATGAATAAAACAAAAAGCCCATCAAAAGATGGGCTTTAAAATTAATTTAATTTGTAAGTTACTTTAGCAAATTAGAATGTGTATTTAACACCTACACGCATTTCCCAAAGTGACGGCTTAGTTTCTACACTTGCACCTGCTGGATCATTAAAGCTGGTGTAAACGTATTGACCATTAACAATTTCAGTCGTTACAGCGTTTTGTAATGCGCTGCCGCTTTTCAGCACGCCCCAATCGTCATTTAGCATGTTACCGATGTTTTTGATAACAAAGTATGCTGAGCCTTTTTGATCATCAGTAAAGCCCATAAATTCTTGCTCAACTTTGAAATCGAACGTAACCCACCAATCACCATCAATGCTGTTACGGTTATTGATTTTACCGCGAGTTAGGCCTTCGCTTTCAACCCACTCATTAAAGGCTGCTTGATCAAAATCTGCACCATAAACAACTTGGCTGTCGTCAAGTGTTGGTACATACAATAATTGACGAGCAGCATCGTTGTATCCCATACCACCTGATCTTGAGTCAAATCCATATGAGTAAGGTGTTGTTTGTTGTGCTTGACCAAATAGGTTGAACTTAGTCTCGTAACCATCAAATAACTCATGGCTATACGCTAAACTCATCGTAAAGCGGTGCGGAATTTCATAGTTAGATGTTGCCACACCTGGGTTTTCAGAATCAGACACCGCAACGTAATGATAGTTAGAAAATGCTACAGAGCTAGTCATCGGGTTAACATCTTTAGACACTGTATATGCATAAGAAAGAGCAAAATCGATGCCATTATCAAATGACTTGTTCATTGCAAGAGACAGAATATGCGAGTAAGCATCATCGCCTTTAACATTGGTTAACAAGAAGTCTGAACCACCATTGTAAATTGGGCGACCATCTGGCGCTACACCAGTTTTTTCATATGCTAAGTTTTTAACAATGGCTGAATCTTGCTTATCGGTATAAAGGTAGTCAACATTAAACACATAATCGCTTTCAGTGATATAAGTACCACCTAGTGAGAATTTCCATTCTGATGGAATTTCAAAGTTAGGATCCGTCACATTTACATCAGCATCAGCACCACCTTGGCCTACTTTATCATATAAGCCTTGTGGAATATCGTAACCAGGTTGACCTGCGCCATTGAATGCTATTGCATCAGGACCAAGGATTTGGATATTTCTTTGATTAACTTGAACATTACGAACACCATCGTTTGAATAGCTGTTAGAAATCCATACGTTAGGGTTACCACCTGAATATAAGCCAATACCGCCGCGCAATTCTAACTGATCATTATATATCCAGTTAACACCTAAGCGTGGTTGAAGTAAGTCAACCCCATCAAGATTTTGGCTATTTGAATAGCCATAACGTTCTTCAAAGTTAGCATTATAAGTTGGTGTATCATCACTGGTATACCAGTCATAACGAAGACCTGCAGTAAATGTTACATCATAATCAATAAGTGCAAACTTATCTTGGAAATACACTGTATTCAGTGCATATTTGAATTCACCCGCGGCATCATCAGGATTTTGGCTTGAAGCGTTACCATAGTAAATTCTGTCTACAAAGCCGCTTTCAAACTCTTCAATAGAACCAAAACGGTATTCACCTTCATTATGCTGTACAAATAAGTTGAAAACATCAAGCTCTTCACGCTCATAGCCAAATGATAGCTCATGGTCTTCAAGGTAATATGTACCACCTAATTTAAGTGATAAATTATCATACTTAAGTTTGTTCGCTTGGCGAGAGTCATCAGGACCCATGTAAATATCAATATCACCAGTATCGATTCTAAACTCACCAAAACCAGATGCTGCATCAAGTGAATTTTGACGATTATCAAGTTTTGAGTAACCTACGCGAACTTCAGTTGAAAAGTTATCAGTCCAATCTGAATATACTGATGCTACGTAAGATTGTAGCTCAGCACCACGCTCATAAAAATGATTAGATAAAGCGATTTCGCTAGAATCTGCGTCTGACTGGGCTAGGCTGAAGCCGTCGTTATAGTTATAAACAAAGCTTGCACGGTGAGCTTCGTTAATATTCCAATCTAGCTTAACTAAGATTTTTTCATCTTCAACTGGCATGCTAGGTACCATAGTACCTGGGTCATAATTATATTTATCGATAGCAATTTGGGTAACGCGATCAATAGTTGCTTGATCAATTCGACCGTTAGCAAATGGCGTATAATTAAAAATTTGTGCGCCTTCAAGCTTCTCATAAGAAGTGAATAAGAATAGCTTATCTTCAATAAGAGGAAGGCCTACGTTAAAGCCGTAACGTTTTTCTGAGTAATCACCAAGCTCTTGTTTCTCGCCTTCAATTGAGTCACCTGACATTGAGTCATTGGTATAATCATAGAAGAAACCACCAGTGATTTCGTTGGTACCTGACTTTGTTACGGCGTTAATGTTACATGAAGTAAAACCACCATATTGAACATCAAATGGTGCAAGTTCTACTGCAACTTGTGCAATTGAATCAAACGAGAAAGGCATTCTTTCAGTAGGGTAACCACTTGAGTTTAAGCCAAAGTTATCGTTCATACGAACGCCGTCAACAGTTAAGCTGTTAAAACGTGGGTTACCGCCGCCACAATTGATAGCACCAGCGTTTGTTTCATCGATATAGATACGTGGATCAGCGCGAATAATATCTTTTAAGTCACGGTTAATAGCTGGTTTGTTTTCTAAATCATCTAAAGTGAAATAAGCAGCTGGACCTGTGCTGCCTGATTGAGCGCTAATTGGCGCGCCACTAACAACGATTTGTTCCATTTGTTGCGAGCGAAGTGCAACAGTTACTGGGTAAGTTTGACCAAGTGTTAAATAAACATCATCAAGTTGAGTATCTTCATATTTATCAGAATCAACAATGATTTTATATGGGCCGCCTACGCGTAAACCTTTTGTAGAGAAGTTACCTTGTTCATTTACTGTTGTTGTTTTTGTTGAACCAGAAGGTAAGTGGATAATAGTAATTTGAGTACCAGTGGCTGGGTTGCCATTTGGACCTGTGATTTGGCCTTTTACAGATGATGCAGTTTCATTTGCAAACGCTGCGCCACTTACGCCAACACAAGCTGCGATAGCAAGTGAAAGTGCTGTTTTGCGTAGTTGAATTTTCATTATTAATTTCCCGTGTAAGGTGTAATATTTTTAGTTTTGGTATTAATTTGCTCGGATTTTCCAAGCAGCTAAATTGTACCCTATTATTTCATTACAAATAAGTTACATTGCACATAAATTTGTAATAAAAGTAGTTTAGAACAAAACTTCGGTTTTTCGAGCAATTTAGTACCCATGAGTCAATCTACTCATTAAATATGACAAAAGTATGAAACCCAGTGCTTTATGCATAAAAAAACCCGCTAAAAGCGGGTTTTACATAGAGTTTTAAAAATTAGAACTTGTAGCTGATACCAATCTTAGCTTGCCATGTTGATGAGCTCGTTATTTGGCTATAGTTTCTTACATCAGCGCCACCGAAGCTATTATCAATAATATAGCGTCCTTGGTCATCAAGACCACCAAAATCATAAATTGATTGGTCTGAATAGCCTAAGCGCTTTTCTATACCCCAATCGCTATTAAGTAGGTTAGCGAAATTATCAATCATAAGGTATAGCTCGCCACTATGGCCGTTAGCAAAGCCAGGGATTTCTTGTTTAATGCTGATGTCCATGGTGGTAACCCAAGGCTGCGTTCCAGTATTTTTACCGATAATGCCGCCGCGTTGAGAGATACCTGCGCGATCTAAACGCTCTGCTAATTGTGCCCAATTCATTTCAGAATCAGCCCAATTGACATTCGCATCATCAGCACCCGTTGGAATATAGGCCAAATAAGCACTGTTGCTAAATAAAGAACTTGTGTCGCCTAAGTGAGCATCTTTATACATATTCATTGTATAACTAAATGGACGACCAGAACGGCGTTCAAAATACATATTAAATTTAGTCGCATAACCGGCAATAAACTCAGCATTGTAGCCTAAGTTAATTTTGAAACTGTGCTCAACTTCATAAAAGCCACGTGCTGCCACATCTTGATTACGATTAGCCGTAATATTATGCTTATAGTTACCTTCAGCTTGCGACGCTGATCCAACAGAAGACTCAGTAACATCTTGATGAGCATAACTTGCAGAAACAAATAAACCGTTATCCCATTCTTTAGCAATACCAGTAGAGATAATGACAGAGCGACCATCGTCGGTTGAATTAGTCATTGCAATATCAACATTATCTTTCAATGCACCACTGTAGATGGTTTCATTAATTACACGCTCGCCGTCAGCAGCTAAACCGATAGGACGGATAGAGGTATTATGCCATACAGCTTCATTTTCTTTTTTGTGGTAAGCAATTTCGGCCTGCCATTTAAAGCCATTTCCTAATAGTTCAGAATCAAATTCATATTCAAAGCCAACTTGGGCACGAATACTTGAAGGTAGCTTGAAGTCAGGATCAATGTAAGCGGTACTTCCAGCGCCTTTCTTTAACGAATTCTTAATAACATCAGGGACCTGAGTGATATCTGCTGGGTTATTTTGGTAGTAGTCGTTTATTACACTATTTGGTGCAGAAACGAGGGTAATACCATCTTTTTGAAATGAGTTGTTATACCAGACATTTGGAATGCCACCTTGGAAACGACCAATTCCACCGTTGATAGTTAATGCTTCAGTTGCATAATATTTAAAGCCAACGCGAGGTAGAATAATATCTAAACCATCAAGGTTCTCTTGATTACTAAAACCATAGGTGTTTAGAAAGCTTTCATTAAGAGTCGGTTTATCATCAGATGATAAGCGCTCATAGCGAAGCCCAGCTGTCACTTCTAAGTCATCACTTAAGTAAAAAGTATCTTCAACGTATAAAGCAAATTGACTACGTGTAGCATCATAGGCGGTATCTGCTGAATTATTAGTGTACGCATTTTGATATGAGAAGTTGTATGCACTCACTTCGCGGTTAGCAAATTGATCAAGACTAGTGAATTTCCATGTACCTAATGAGTTCTCAGCAAACAAGTTATATAAACGAAGTGACTCATATTGAGCCCCAAAGTTTATTTCGTGCTCGTCCATTAGATAAGTTGCATCAAACATCAGTGTTAAGTTTTCAGTTTCAGATTTGTTCGCATGGCGATATCTATCAGTACCAAAATTAAAACTAGGGCCATTTCTGCCATCTTCTTCTACGGTGATGCTACCTAAGTTAGAGCGAGTAACACTGTCAGAGGTTACATCTTTATAGGCAATACCAATCTCTGTTGAAAAGTCTTCAGTCCAATCAGAATAAAGCTTAGTGGCAAAGTTATTAAACTTAGTAACATATGCATATGTATTTGATTTTAATACAATGTTATTACCACCCTTACTAAAGTTACGCTCATCTTGATCATCTTGCCATTGATACGTGAAATCTAGGCGATGCTCATCACTGGCATTCCAACTAAGCTTAACCAATAAATTTTTATTGGTGTCTTCAGGAGCCCCGGCTAATGAGTCTGTTAAACCATATTCGTCATTTAAAATAGCAATAAAACGATTGTAGCTGTCTTCGGTTATATTAAATTCATTTGCAGCACCTGAATTTTCAAAGCCATACTCTAAATCCTGCTCACTTGACCACTGTGCGTAGTTTACAAAGTAAAACAGTTCATTTTTAACAACTGCGCCACCGACATTAAAACCAAAACGTTGTTCAGTTTGAATCGGTTTTACTTTATTTGTTGAATAAGTTTTATAACCGGCTTCATCAGTACCTCTTTCGTTAATTGTTTGAACATCGCCGGCCATATCTGGTGTAGATGTTTCATAGAAACCTGAAAATTTGAATTCGTTAGTACCAGACTTCGTTACGGCATTTATTGTACCGCCGCCAAAGTTACCTTTAGAAGCTGAAAAAGGTGATACGTCTACTGAAACTTGCTCTATTGCATCAAGTGAAACAGGAGGTTGAGACGTTGGGTAGCCCTTAGGATTCAAACCAAAGTCATCGTTTTGACCAATACCATCAACAGTCAGGCCATTAGTACGAGGGTTGCTACCAGCAAACGTTAACTCGCCATTACCATTGATACTTGCTAAAGGATTTAGACGGGCAATATCTTTAATGTCACGGTTAAAGCTTGGCATATTTCTGATTGTATCTTCGCCAAAGGTACTGCTTGAACCACCAGATTGTTGAATAATTTTATAGCCTGATACTTCAATTTTTTCGATGTTAGCTGCTTGAAGCTGAGAATTAAGACGATATGTATCGCCCAGCTCTAAATATATATTTTCAAGCATGGTATCGGTAAATTGGTCTGAATCAATAAACACAGTGTAAGGGCCGCCAACACGTAAACCATTGGCAATAAAGGTACCGCTTTCATTGGTTGTTAATTCGCTTACAGTGCCAGTTGGTTGGTGAATAACTTTAATTTTCACATTTGCAGCTGCAGTGCCAGAAGGTGTAGTAATTTTACCACGCATAGCGGATGAGGTATCTGCTGCCATTACGCTTGTAGAAACACCTAAGGCTAGGATCACAGCCCCAGTTAATTTCGAAAGGCGAAGCTTATTCATTTTGTTGATTCCCGTGGAAAGTTAAGGTTTATTACTTGTTTGTGTTAGCTGACATCTTAAGTGCCTTTGCTAACGGTTTTGCTGAACTATCAAATAACGTATTTAATAATCCTGCTAATCGAATACCGGCTTGTTGTAAGCGAGTTTTAATAATCGGTGTATTTTCGTAAATGTAGCTAAAGCCAATCTCGTCATTATTTAGCTTGTATAGTTTGTCAGCTAAATTGTGTGACTCTGTTACCCATTGCTCTGGTGAACTGGCTAGGTACTCGGTAATTATTTCTGCATTATCAGTATCAATAAACTGCGCGAATTCAGTGAATGATAGGTTCTCATTTTCGATTAATTTAGTGTCCCACAATGAGTGCAGGTTGGTTGGCTGGCCAAAAAAGGTAACGTTAACACGGTTACCACCTCTGTCTTCTGCACGTCCGGCATGAAACGGCTGATGGCTATCGCCAACTAAATGAACAAGAAAGCGTAAGCTAAAACGTTTGGCATCTATTGAGCTGTTTTTGTTTTGTAGTGTATCGATGGCAAAATACATCCCTTCAAGAATGTTGCTTACATTATCTTTATTTAAGTTTTCATCGTGGTTGTGAGTAAATGTAGATGAGTTGCTTGGCGCGTTAATGTAATGCCAACGAGAAGATTTTTTTTGCCAAAAAGGACTCGGATCAGAGCGCATTTCATCAGCCCAAGTAGCAATTTGCGCTAGGCTTTGCCCTTCTAAAAGTGCTTTAAGCTCTGCTTTAGTTGCGTCTGTTATGTGATTTTCGGCAATTTTACCGACTATTCTGTGGCCATTTTGTCCCCAAGCCAATACATTTTGTGATGATAAAAGTACTGCGCCGACTAAAAGATAACTAAATCCATGTGTAATTTTGCGTAACATTTGTGTTTTCCTCAATGATCTTATTTGGCAAGAGCGGCCTCTTCTATGGCGCGAATTGTCCTGATTTTGAGATAAATAGGAAGGACTCAAAGAAATTCATAATTTCCCATTGATAGTTCTTTTAATTCATAAGCTTAACTGTTTTGGGTAAAATTACTTGTTGTAATAAGTAATTTAAATTGGTCAAATAGAAGGATGAATCGTTTTGGATTGTTGAACTTTTGAAAATTAAACAGCTGCTTTTGCAACACAGCTTCTTTGTTACTGTTTTGTTACTGTTTTTTTTGTTGGTTTGGCTCAGTGGCCAGCTGAGTGTGATTACATCAACGGGTACCTTGAAGCCTTTAATTGAAACATCTAGTCGTTGTCAGACGAGGGCAACAGAAAACCAATCGCAATTAATTGTCTATGCCTCGTCGCAAAAGGTCGCTCGTTCTTTAATACAAAACCTGTGTGAAGATCCCGTTGTAGCAAAACAATATGGCGAAGTGATCGCTTTATGGGGTTACCGTACTGCCGATAGCATTGAGTTCATTGGTAAAGGTATTGCTGATTTAATTTTAGCAAAAAACAACATTATGTCAGCCTTCAAAGCTGAATCGACCTATAACTACCAGCCTGTGGTTGGCTTTCCAAGTTATACTGCGTTTTTTATTTCAGCTAAAGAAAAGCCAAAAATTAACAAGCAATACTTTTTGGGGAAACGGATTGGCTTACTTGATTATCCTACAAGCCGATCGGGGCATATACTACCTAAACAAAAGTTTAAAGATTTAGGGATCAACCTTGAAAATTTAAAAATTACTTACGCCAGTTCACATAATGAGCTTAGGGAGTTATTAGCCAATGGACAGGTTGATTTAATAGCCTCTTTTTGGAAGGAAGCAGATCAGGCGCATTTTTCTAAAAATTATATAACTCCAATCAGCGATAATGTAATAGGCACACGTTGGTACTTTAAAATGCAGCATGAGAACACTGATTTGCTGTGCGCTATCCAATCTCAATTAATCCAATTATCTAAGCAGCAAGTGTCGACTTATTTTAATCATGTTGAACCATACTGGCATTGTTCAGCGGGTAAAGCTGAATTCTTAGGAGAGCAACGTGATGAATAATAAGCGCTTGTTTGGCGTGACACTGCTTATTTTTAGTGCGGCGCTATTGACGTTTAAACTCTCTAGTTATCTGCAGCAGGCGCAACATAACGATTTAATAATGGCTGATATTGAAAACCGAATTGCACTAGATTTACCTCGGTTAGACTTATCAAATCGTTTTTTGAAACACTCGGGTAATCATGATGCTATTGTTGGTTATCTACAACGTTTGAATATGCAATTGATACAACAGCCAATTCAAGTTAATACCATCAATGATGTCTCACTGGCATTAACAAATAATGGCCGCGAAAGTCGGATAGAGTATCTTGAAACAAGTGATCAAAAAGTTGCGATTACATTTTTAATTGAGACGCGTTGGTGGCATACAAGCGATATTTATACCTTTATTGTATTGTTATTATTGGCTTTTTTATTTTCTAAGTGGGCTGAACTTATTAACCGAACATCGCTGAAACACTTAGCATTAAAAGAACAAGTAGAGCAACTTCCACTGATTAATGTACAAGTGAAACTAGTGATTGATTTGCAAGATAAGGTTTTGGCTATTAATGATAACGCTGAGATAAAAGCTGGCTTAGCTAACAAACCACTGTGTTTTTACTTGGCTTTAATCGAGTTTTGCGTTGAGAATCCGGACGTGACACTTAATCAAAACAAAGATGTGCCGGATGAGTTAATTGAACTTGCTAATAAGTATTTTTACCGATTAACACAACTTGGCCATACTATTCGTAAACGGCCTAATTTTACTAACAGTCTAGAAAAAACCTTGAGTGAAATTAGGGCTGCATTGGATGAGGTACTTATTGAACACTCACAGCTGAAGGAAATATATTACCCTCCTAAGGCACATGGTGAAGGCTCTCGGTCACGGTTACATAGTTATGGTTTATCGAATATCAAAGCAGATGATATAGAGGTGATAGGCAAATAACCTTAACCTGGTTAGTGAGTTAGTTCAGAATAAAAACCTCACACTGCTAATACTTAAACTGTGTGAGGTAAGCTCTGATTATTTAGGAGCAAATTCAATGGCTTTGACTGGACTATTTTCAATAAAGAAGCGTTTTAATGCCTGTGCATCTGTTTCGTCAGTGCTGACAAATCCTTTATGATTTATCAGTATCGGGTAGCCGTCACCGCCAGATGCATTGTAGCTATTAATGCTCATGCGATAGGTTTTGTTTTTATCCAAAGCTTTGCCGTTGATCATCACTTTAGTCAGCGCATTATCGTTACGCTCGAAGCTTAATTTGTGGTATTGCAAATAAGCACCAGAATCCGGTGGGAAACTAGTTACGGTCTCAAGGTAATCCCAAAGCTCTTGGCCTTGCCAATCAACATACGCGATGCGATTTTTAAAAGGGTGTACTTTTAAAATATCTTTATAACTAACTGCACCTGCAGCAATACTATCACGTACGCCACCGCCACTGATGATACCAAAATCGGCGCCAACAACATTCATTTGTGCTTGCACAATAACGCGCGATAAGTTGGTTTGTTGATAACGAACTTTATTGCGATCGCCCTCAAGCTTTGCATCAACATAACCAATTTCACCTTCAATTTGTTTTGCACCTTTGGCTTGGTAATCAGCTAAAAATGTTTTTAAGGCAGCGTCTGGTTTGATGTATTCGTTGGCAAGCTCAGGCTTAATTGAACCATCAGCTTGCGTTTTATCAACGTATAAGTTAACTGGCAATAATTTATAATCTAATAAGGTTAATACGCCGTTTTCTTGTTTAAACTCGGCTTTGCCGACATATTTACCCCATTCATGAGCTTGCATTATCCACGTACCATTTTGTTGGTCTGGTTTACATGTCATACCGGGTTTAAAGTTATCGTCATTTTTATTTTCGCTTGCCATGCACACAGGTTCTTGTGAGTGACCGCCGATGATCATATCAAGGGTATGAGCCGGTAAAGAGCGGGCAAGGGTAACATCGCCAGGTGCATTTATGCCATAATTCGCATCAACATAATGACCCATATGAGTTACTGCAATCGTGATATCCGGTTGATATTGTGCTTTGATTTTCTCAGCTAAAGCTTGGGTTACTGCAACTGGCTCTTGAAATTCAAGGCCGCCGATATACTGCGGGTTGCCTATTTTAGCGGTATCTGTGGTTGTCAAACCAATAACGGCGATTTTCAGCCCCTGTTTGTTAAAAATCTTATAGGATTCGAAGGCATTTTTACCGGTTTTTTTATCAATTATATTAGCCGAAAGAAGCGGGAAATTTGCCCACTGCTGCTGTTGTTTTAAAACACTCAGTGGATTATCAAATTCATGATTACCAATCGCCATCGCATCGTAACCAATTAATGACATTCCTTTAAAATCAGGCTCTGCAAATTGCAGGTCTGATTCTGGAATGCCTGTATTTATATCACCACCAGATAGAAGTAGCACTGCGTGACCTTGTTGCTGCGCATCAGCACGTAACTGGTCGATTAAGGTTTTACGTGCAGCCATACCGTATTCACCTTTTTCGTTATGCCAAAAGCGGCCATGATTATCATTGGTATGTAAAATGGTGAGATAGTGAATATCTGCTGTATCAGCTTGTTGAACGGAGGTTTGATGATTACTACATGCAGTAATGCTTAGTAATAGGAAAAATGAAAGTAATATGCGCATAATATGACCCGTGTTGTCAGTGTTGTGCTATTTATTAAGCGCATAGTTTAAACTAGTTTTATTGCAAAATAACGTAATTATTCTATTTTAATGTCATCTTGGAAATTTAACTTTCCAGTTGCCGCTAATTGACGTCGCTGTAACTCTTGTTCTGCTAATGCTGATTTTTCATGGTTATTACCCACCATCCAGTTTAAAAAGCTTGCCGGTAACTTAGTGTACGCCTCTCCTTGGTGTAAGCCAAAATCACATATGTGTTGCTCTTCATACGACATAGTTGTTAATCCTGTTGTGTGTGTTTTATTGTTATAAATAATACTAACAAAATAAACTCGGCTATTAAGACGATTTCGTTTTAAACAAAATTTATTTATAACGTGAGTGAATAACAAGATAATGTAATTACATGTAATTTAAATGTAATCAATTCGGTTTGATTTGTTTAAAGGTACGTTTTGCTATCGTAATCTCCACAAGAGTTCTTTATTATTTGCATTAAATTCACATAACCACAACATTCTTCAGGATAGATATAATAATGAAAAAACTATTACTGTGCGGTTTGTTAACCGCAACCTCATTTGCAAGCCATGCCACTGTAGTTGAAATGCAAACTTCACAAGGCGCTATTAAGGTCGATTTGTTTGATCAACAGACTCCGAAAACGGTCGAGAACTTTTTAAGTTATATACAAAGTGATGCGTACAACCAAACCGTGATCCACCGTTCAATCAAGGACTTTATTATTCAAGGCGGAGGCTTTACTTTTACCGATGATTTTAAAGCGATCACAACGTCACCAGCTGTTGTGAATGAGCCAGAACTATCGAATGTAAAAGGCACGATTGCCATGGCAAAAGTCGGCGGTGATAAAAATAGCGCCACCAGTCAATGGTTTTTTAATCTCAAAGATAATAGTGCAAATTTAGATAAGCAAAATGGCGGTTTTACCGTATTTGGTCAGATTACAGCAGATAGTTATGCAGTGCTTGATAAGATCTCTGCTTTAGTGCATTGCGGTGAAATACCGGTAGTTAATCTCACTAAAGACCAATGTGCAAGTGCAGATACTACGCTGACTATTGCTAATTTAGTGTCGATCAATAGTGTTGTGGTACTGGATAATGATCCAAATTCGTCAGTAAATTTATCTCCAAAAGAAAATACGCTAATTGACGATCCAACTCCAACTCAGCCTGATGATGGGGATAGCTCAAGTGGTAGTATGAGCTGGTTACTACCATTATTATTGCTTGGCTTTAAACGCCGCCGCGCAGCTTAAAGGTATATACTTGCTATCGGGTTATGTGTCCCGATAGCAAACGTAACGCTTTAGAGTGCAAATACCCGCATTACTAATAACACCCACATAGTTAAAACCAGTAAACAGCCAAGCAAAAAGCTATAATAGCGAGGTTTTACGCTATTGCTGCCTAAATGAATAATACTGTGAATGACGCGCGAAATCACAAAACCCCAGGCTAAAGTAATAAATACATAACCCGCTGCATTGAGCTGTAAAGCAGCTAAACAGGCTACAAAAAATAGCACTGGTATTTCAAACTGATTAATAAAGTTTCTACCGGCAATATGTACATCATCACCCGCATTATTTAATTGCATAGTGGCAAAATCTTGCATAGTAATCGTTTTGTTACGCGCCGCACTAAAACGGCGGCGGCCCATGACTACCATTACCGTAAAAGTGAGTAGTACCTGAGAAAACATCGCGAGTAATACATATTTTTCCATTAAGAGTCTCATTTGATAAATAACCTAGCTTTAAGCCTAGCAGTTTGTCTTTATAATTCACAATGTGTTACAAAGTATTTAGAAAAATGATTGCAAGGGTTTTGAATTTTACCGATCATTCAAACAACAAATAAGTATGGATCACATTCTCAATATGAAAAAAATAATTACTTTAAGCGCTATTGCTTTAGCAGTATTAAGTGGCTGCGGCACTACCACCACAGCGGTACAGCAGCAAACGTCATTACTTTCAGATACGCTGGTAATAAGTCCCAACGATACTCGTCAATATAAAACCCTTAAACTTGCGAATGAGATTGAAGTAATTTTAGTGTCGGATCCAACTGCTGAAAAATCAGCCGCATCATTGAGTGTGGGTGTTGGTTTATTACATGATCCAATCAGCCAGCAGGGAATGGCGCATTATTTAGAGCACATGCTATTTTTAGGCACAGATCGTTACCCAGATACCAAGGGTTACTCTGATTTTATGACTAAAAACGGCGGCGCCCACAATGCTTATACATGGTTAGATATTACTAATTACATGTTTGAAGTAAATAACGATGCTTACGATGAAGCATTGGATCGTTTTGCTGACTTTTTTAAATCCCCTAAGCTTTACCCAGAATACACCGATAAAGAAAAAAACGCAGTAAACGCCGAATGGTCAATGCGTCGCGAGATGGATTTTTTTGGTCAGTTTAAGCTTGCCCGACAAATGATGGGCGATCATCCAGCTAATCGTTTTTTAATCGGTAATCTTGAAACATTAGGTGATAAAGACGGTAGCTCTCTACATAAAGAAACCGTTGATTTTTATAATAAATACTACTCTTCTAACATTATGAAAGTAGCAATGATTTCAAATCTACCACTTGCGGAAATGGAAGCGAAAGCACAAAAATACTTCGCTGATATTGAAGATAAAAAGATCGACAAACCAACTGTTACCACAAAGCTAGATTTTGATAACGTAGGTGGAAAACGCGTTCACTACGCGCCAAATGAAGACGTAAAAGAGTTACAACTTGATTTTACTATTACCGATAACAGCAATGAGTTTGCCGTTAAACCTAACCGTTTTGTAGCATACTTATTAAGCAATGAAATGCAAGGTAGCCCGGCGCAAATTTTGCGTGATAAAGGCTGGGTTTCACAACTTTCAGCCGGGGCAGCACCAACCCAATATGGTAATTACGGTGCGCTGACGGTTAATGTGCAATTAACAGACGAAGGCATGAAAAACCGTGAAACGATCGTTGCAACAATAATGCAATATATTGATTTGATCAAAAAAGAAGGTGTAGATAGTAAATACTTTAATGAAATTCGCACTTCACTTAATAATGAATTTCAATTTTTAGAAAAAGGCGATGAATTTGGCTATGTCAGTAATTTAACTGGTAGCATGCAAGATTATCCACTAAACCACGTTATTAATGCGCCTTTCTATTATGCTAAGTTTGATGCAGCTGCGATCAACAACGTACTTGCGCAACTCAATGCTGATACTCTACGTATTTGGTATACCTCACAGCAAGAAGAAACCGATTCACAATTGCATTTTTACGATGGTAAATACCGCATTGAAGATATCAGTGATGCTGAAATTGCCAGCTGGAGTAAGCCTAGTCAGTTTGCCTTAGCATTACCTACGGTAAATCGTTTATTACCTGAGAGTTTTGCGATTAAAACAGCACAATTTGCAGAGCAAAAACACCCTAAGCTGGTATATGATAAAAATGGCGTAAAAGTATGGCGTCAAGCGAGTCAAAACTTTGCCGAGCAACCGAAAGGTTTGGTCGAAGTTTACTTAAATACCCCAGATGCTCTGACGGATATCAAAGCTAAAGTACTTTATTCAGTATGGTCTGACTTATTTAACTTACAACAAAGCAAGCTAAGTACCGAAGCTGCCGTGGCAGGTATGAGTGTTGGCCTTGAAGCAAGTAACGGACTTATCCTTTCAATGAGTGGTTTTACCGATAAACAAAATGTTTTACTCGCGCAAGCACTGACAAATATTGATGTGCAAGTAACTGAGCAAGGTTTTGCTCAAGCGCTTGATCGTTACCAACGTGATTTATTAAACGCCCAAAAACAATTCCCTTATTATCAAGCGTTTGGTGAGTACTCTAAATTAATACGAACAGGCAGCTTTGACACCGATGCACTGATCAATACGGCAAAAGCATTAACCATTGCAGATTTTGAGCAGCTTAAACAGCATACCTTTGCTAATAACGAAATGCGGGTGTTCACTTATGGTAATTATAACCAATCAGATGTTGAAGCGATAGCTAAAGAGTTAACGGCAGTTTTACCAGCGGCGCATAAAAGCACTGAATTTGCGCGCAGTAAAGCGTGGTTACCGCAACCAGGCGAAACGATTGTATTGCAAAAAGATATTGATGTGGCTGATGTAGCTATCATTGATATGACCGTACACCCGATTGCAGGCTATAAGCAAAAAGCGCAAGCGCAAGTCTTACAAGGTCACTTTAGTACCGTCGCGTTTGACAAGTTACGTACTGAAGAGCAATTAGCATATGCGGTTGGTGGCTTAGCACGGCCAATTGAAGATTACTCAGCGATTGGCTTGTTTATTCAAACCCCAGTAAAAGATGTAAAAACCATGCAAGCGCGTTTTGAAGAGTTCAAAATGCAATATGCAGTAGAGCTTGATAACATGAGTGAAGAAACCTTCGAGCAGCTTAAAAATGCCGTATTAGTGTCGCTTAAACAGCAGCCTAAAAATCTTAGCGATGAAATGGGCCCACTGATTGGCGATTGGTATCGTGAAAACTTTGATTTTGATTCAAAGGATAAGTTAATCGCTGAAGTTGAAAAAGTCACGCTTGCAGATATTAAAGACTACTACCAGCAAACTATGTTAAACCCACAAGCTGCGCGTTTAAACGTACAGCTTCGTGGTAGCAAATTTGCCGACAAACCGTTTGCAGATTTACCAAAACAAACATTGGTAACAGACTTACAAGCGCACTTTAATGGCATTAAATTGCAAAAGTAATTTAGCTAATTGAAGCGTTGAAAAAGATTAAAGCCCAAGCGATTTGCTTGGGCTTTTTTATGAATCATTATCTTTTAAATAATTTACAAAATGTACGTACAGTGTAACTGTATAAAAAAGGAACAGCTCAAACCGCTAGGATTTTGATGAATAAGATAGTGTCCATATTGCTTCTGCTAAGCCCTTTTTATAGCTTAGCCAACTCATTTGCTGATGATTTTGTAAACGCTGCAAATGATAGAACAACACAAAGCGTGCGCTATGACGGCGCTTATCAACGCATTGCCTATCCAAATGGCGATGTACCTGCCAATATTGGCGTATGCACAGATGTGATTATTCGCAGCTACCGAGCACTGGGTATCGATTTACAAAAGTTAGTTCATGAAGATATGCGCGATAATTTTTCAGTCTATCCATCAACAAGAATATGGGGGCTTACTAAACCCGATAGTAATATTGATCATCGTCGCGTGCCTAATTTACAGGCTTTTTTTAAACGCCACGGTACAGTACTGCCCATAACTAATAATGCTCAGACCTATAAAGCAGGCGATATTGTCACGTGGATGCTGCCGGGCAATTTGCCGCATATCGGTATCGTGGTAGATACATACACTGCAGATAACAAAACCCCATTGATAGTGCATAACATAGGCGCAGGGCCGCAGCGTGAAGACGTGCTGTTTCGCTATAAAATTACAGGGCATTATCGGTATCAGCTATCAGAGTAAATGCTTTTTAAGCAAGGGTGATCAAATGGATGAGCAAGTACAACAAAAGTTTACGACTTACCCTTCACAGGTTGTAGTTGTCTTAAATGAAGTTCGAGAGATTATATTCCGTGTTGCAAAGCAGGATGGTATCACTGAACTTGAAGAAACACTCAAGTGGGGAGAGCCGAGTTATATTTCAAAAATAGGCACTACCATTCGTTTTGATCACAAACCAAAATCAGCTGAGCAATTTTGTATTTACTTTAACTGTAAAACTAAACTTATTGAAACCTTCAAAGAGCTTTATGGTGATACGTTTAGCTATGAAGGTAACCGTGCTTTGGTGTTTAAGCTTAATCAAACCGTGCCAGCTAAAGAGCTAGCCCATTGTATATCGTTGGCTTTGCGCTATAAAAAAATAAAGCACCTGCCATTGCTAGGTGCTTAAATTTAAGAAGTTATTGTCCGGCAGAAAGAGCAACAGCGCGATATAAACTCCCGCCTACGCAAATCTCGCGCTGACAATAGTTATTTGGCTCTTGCAGCGCGAGCCCCATGCAGTTTTTTATAGCTGTCGATCAAACGCTGATGACGATCTAACCCTTCAAGTTGCATATTGGTTGGAGTTAAACCGTAGAACATCACATCACCATTGATAGAGCCGACTACTGCATCCATTACTTTTTGGCCAAACATGCGGGTGAAGCTGTGAATGTAGTCTTCAATTTCTAAGTCATCATTTAGCGCAACTTCTAAAGTCGCGTGCATTGCTTGGTAGAATAACCCGCGTTCAACAGTGTTATCGTTAAACTGTAAGAAGGTTTCAACCAGTTCCATGGTCGCTTCTAAATCGCCTAATGCTAAGTAAATTAGCAGCTTAAGCTCAAGAATAGTTAACTGACCCCACACGGTGTTTTCGTCAAACTCAACGCCAATTAAGGTGATGATATCGATGTAATTATCAAGCTGGCTGTCTTCTAAGCGCTCAACTAAGTCGGCAAGTTGGTCTTCATCTAAACTGTGCAGATTTAAAATATCTTCACGGTATTTAAGGGCTTTATTGGTGTTATCCCAAATTAAGTCTTCGACAGGGTAAACTTCTGAATAATCAGGCACTAAAATACGGCATGCGATGCCAAGATCTGAAAATTCAGCAATATAAGCTTCTTTACCTAAGGCTTTTAAAATACCAAATAAGCTAGCAGTTTCTTCTTCGTTAGTACCTGAAAAATCCCATTCCACAAAGTCATAATCGTGTTTAGCACTGAAAAAGCGCCATGAGATCTTACCGGTTGAATCAATAAAGTGTTCAACAAAGTTTTCAGGTTCAGATACTGCCATGCTGTTGAATGTTGGTTTAGGTACGTCGTTTAAACCTTCAAAGCTGCGACCTTGTAATAGCTCTGTTAAGCTACGTTCAAGGGCCACTTCAAAACTTGGGTGTGCACCAAATGAAGCAAATACGCCACCGGTTTTCGGGTTCATTAACGTTACGCACATGACAGGGAATTGCCCGCCTAGAGATGCGTCTTTTACAACAACCGGAAAGCCTTGCTCTTCTAAGCCTTTAATACCGGCAACAATACTAGGATATTTAGCAAGTATCGCTTCTGGTACGTCTGGCAATACCAGTTCTTGCTCGATGATTTGGCGTTTAACAGCACGTTCAAAAATCTCAGATAAACATTGTACTTTGGCTTCGGCAAAGTTATTACCCGCACTCATGCCGTTACTTAAAAACAAGTTTTCAATCAAGTTTGATGGAAAGTATACAGTTTCGCCGTCAGAGTGACGCACATATGGGATCGAGCAAATACCTCGCTCAACATTACCAGAGTTAGTGTCGATAAGGTGCGAGCCACACAGCTCATCTTCAGGGTTGTAAATGCTCAAGGTATAGTCGTCTAAAATACCTTCTGGTAGTGAGTCATCATCAGTGAGCTGAAACCATTTTTCGTTCGGGTAATGAACAAATTCGCTGTTGGCAATTTCTTCACCAAGGAACTGGTCATTGTAAAAAAAGTTACAGTTTAAACGTTCAATAAACTCGCCAAGGGCTGAACATAATGCGCTTTCTTTGCTGGCGCCTTTACCATTGGTAAAGCACATCGGTGATGCAGCATCACGAATATGCAATGACCAGACGTTTGGTACAATATTACGCCATGATGAAATTTCAATCTTCATGCCTAAGTCAGCCAAAATCGCAGTCATATCAGCAATGGTTTGCTCAAGCGGTAAATCTTTACCTAAAATAAAGGTGTTTTCGCTGCCTTCTGATTTTGCCATTAACATGGCTTGCGCGTCGTTATCTAAGCTTTCTACGGCATCAATTTTAAATTCAGGTATGGTTTGAATAACACGCTTTACGGTACAACGATCAATAGAGCGTAAAATGCCGGTGCGGTCTTTTTCTGAAATACTTTCAGGGAGTTCAACCTGGATTTGGAAGATTTGGTTATAACGATCTTCAGGATCAACAATGTTGTTTTGCGCAACACGAATACCGTCAGTCGAGATATCACGGGCATTACAATACACTTTAATAAAGTACGCAGCACATAAAGCCGAAGATGCTAAAAAGTAGTCAAACGGACTTGGCGCAGAGCCATCGCCTTTGTAACGGATTGGTTGATCCGCAATGACTGAGAAATCGTCAAACTTAGCTTCTAATCTAAGATTATCGAGAAAATTAACTTTAATTTCCATTGAGTTGGTCCACCTTCGTGCGCACTAATAAGTAAGGCCAATAGGTGTTTGCGCCAGACTTTGTCAGTGTATTTTCATTTAGCTGCAATTATCCGCTTTTTAAGGGAGCACATACAAGTAATAGTCGAGGTTAATTAAAATAAATGCTATTTGCAGCGCATAAATTGGTAAAAGTCACGTGGTTCGCTGGTTTTGAACTCTTTATGAGGCTGTAAACTTTATACTCAGAGTAAGCCTAAAGTTTTTACAGTAAGAGGTAGAAAAGGTCGTGAACTCCAAATAATTTAGTACTAATTAATTAAATCGATTATCACTGATGTTTTAATTTTGTTGTTATTTTGTAATTAATTTGGGGCGGAAGCTTAGGTATAGTAGGCAAAATTTTCATCTGTGGTCTAACTTTAATAATGCATATTGCAAAAGACTAATATCATAAGGTAACGCAGATGATGAAAAAGCTGTATTGGTTATTAACTGTAAATTGCATCCTGTTTACAGGTGCTTCTTATGGCGAGATCAACTTATCAGGGTTTACTAGTATTAATGCTGGTAAAGTTTTATCTGGAAGTGGGGTCCCGCAGTACGATATACCACCTACTTTTTTGGCCGATTATCCAATAGTATCGTCTTACGACGAAGATGTTTCGTTTAAACCAGAGAGCTTATTTGGGCTACAAATTAGCGCTGATTTAGCTGATGGACTATCGGTGACAGGCCAACTAGTTGCTCGAGGCGCTAATGATTTTGATGCAAAAATTGAATGGGCTTATCTCTCATATGAGATTAATGAAAATTGGACTGTTCAAGCAGGTAAAAAACGATTGCCCCTGTTTTATTATTCGGATTTTTATGATGTAGGTTACGCCTATGTATGGATGCGTCCGCCTGCGGATAATTATACGTGGCAAATATTTAACTACAACGGCGTAAATGCACTATACAGCGGTGAAATTGGTGATTGGTCTGTAATGGGCAACCTTTATTATGGAGAAGAGGATGATACAGAAAATAAGCTCCTTAGTGAGTTTTTTTTCAAAGAGCCAACACGTGAAATTTGGCGTGATATGTTAGGTGGGGTATTGCAATTAAATAAAGAGTGGTTCGAAGTTAGATTAACCCATATGACTTACAAAAATGAGCGCTACCGTAGTGGTGAGCGAGTATTATTTGACGGTGAAACTAGCCGTACAGGTAAGTTTTATGGTGTTGCAGTTAACTTAGACTTTGAAAGTTTATTTATATTAACAGAGTTAAACCGGTTGGATTTGAATGGCAACCTTGACACTTCAATGATTACGCTAGGTTACCGTTTAGACACAATTACTCCTTATGTTTCTTACTCTCAATTTAAAGAAGATGCCGATGATGGTGAACAGCACAATACAACGTCAGTCGGAATACGCTGGGATTTTCATTCTTCAGCGGCTTTTAAAGTCCAGTTTGATAAAGTGAATGATAAATCATTTGATTTAGCTGTTGCAGGTGATAGTGAGTCGATCACACTTGGCATTGACTTGGTATTTTAAGGAATACGCTATGATGTTGTTAAAAAAGATACTTTTACCACTTTTATTGCTTAGTTGTTATTCAGTAAACGCGGAGGTAGTTGTTGTTGTTCATCCTACAAATAATAGTAGTTTTGATCAATCTGAGATTTCAAAGCTCTTTTTAGGCAAGGCCAAATCATTTTCTGATGGCAATCAAGCTGTTCCATTGAATCAAGAGGAAGCCTCTACAGCACGCCAAGAGTTTGATGCGAATGTTTTATCAAAATCAGGTAGCCAGTTAAAAGCATACTGGTCAAAGCTTATTTTTACAGGTAAAGGCTCGCCTCCTAAAGAAGTGACTAATGATGCAGAGGTAATTGATTTAGTAGGTAAAAATCCAAGTATGATTGGTTACATTAATGCTGCATCGCTAACCGATTCAGTGAAATCGGTTGGGAAGTTTTAGTAATAATTTAGATAAAAACGCAAAACGTTAAAATCGATTACAGGAAACTGTAATCGATTTTTTTTAGATTTATGCACCTTAAGCAATCACTAAAAACCCGACAAATGCACAGGCAGCTGCGATGAGTGTATAGGGCAATTGAGTAATTGCGTGACTCATTAAGTTACAGCCTGAACCTTGGGCTGCAAGGACAGTTGAATCTGAGTAAAAACATGCTTGGCTACCAAATGATGAGGCAGATAACAGCGCACCAATCACCAGCGGTATATTTGCATCAACCGCGACTGCCAGAGGCATCACAATAGGAATTGTTACCGCAAAAATACCCCAGCTTGAGCCTGTAGCAAACGCCAAAATTGCCATTGCTAAAAACACCACTGCAGGTAAATAGCCTGCGGTCATGAATGGGCTTAAGGAATCAATTACAAACTGTGGTAATAGTAGTTGGTCGCACACATCTTTAAAAATAAATGCGGCGATCACAGTTCCTATTGCTGGCAACATGCTTTTAAAACCATCGAGCATTTTTTCAATCATTTCGGCAAATGGCATTAGCTTTTGCAGCATATAAAATGGAAGCGTCACGGCGAATGTCGCTAATAACCCTTTGTATACATCAATGTCAAAATACACAGTGAACGCAACGAGCAATAAAATAGGCAGTAAAAAGTTGTACAGTTTGCCGTGGCTGTCTGCGCTTTCAAAGCTTTCTTCAACGGCTTTTACTGCGTATTCATCGGCAGTTTGCACTTCGTTGTACTGTGCAGGATCTACTTGCGGTTGTTCTTGCATTGCCTGTAATTGGGCTTTTTTCATCGGCCCAAATAAAGGGATAACACCAAGTACCACTAATGGCACAAGTAACACGGCAAACCATGCATACAGCATATAGGGGATTGCTTGAATATACACGGCAATACCTTGGCCTTCGACGGCGATGTTGTTATCAACCAATAAGCCACCAAAAAATACTGCCCATGTAGACAGTGGTACTAATACGCAAATTGGCGCTGCGGTAGAGTCAACTACGTAAGCAAGCATCTCACGGCTAATTTTGAATTTATCGGTAATGCGTTTCATGGTTTCACCCACGGTAAGCGCATTGAGGTAGTCATCAATAAAAATAACGATACCAAGTAAAAAGGTCATGAGTAAAGATGAGCGTGGGCCTTTACAAAAACGCAGCGCAAAACTACCAAATGCTGCTGCACCACCGGTTCGCACTAGTAATGCGATTAACGCACCAAAGCCACCACACACTAAAATAAGCCAGCCGATTGTTTCATCTACCATTACTTTTAATGATGCCGCAGCAAAGTTGCTAAGCATTTCAACAGGATTTAGCATAGCAAGGCCAACAAGGGCACCGATCAGCAAAGATAAAATAGGACGACGTAGCACGATCGCCAAAACCACCACTACAACTGGCGGCACAAGACTTAACGCAGAAGGTTCGAGCATTTAAGTATTCACAAAATAAAAAGCATTTGAGTAATTGGCTCAAACTGCTTAACAAAAACAAAGAATGTTAGCCCAACGGCTGATATTCCAAGTCACTGCTTTTGCACGCAGAAGTCACTGTTAGGTTTCGCGGTGGGTTTAGCACAATTGCGACACAGTAAAATGCGTTGGCTTGGCGCCAGACGGTGCAGGGGATGCATGCCGCTATTGTTATGCCGATAAAAACATCAGCGGGAAAATAATCTGCAATTGCGTTCGAGTCAATAAAAACTTTTAATTTAGTTAAAAATTCTTAATAGATGAATATTAATGCTTGCATTGTTTAGGTGAAACACCAAATTTTTGCTTAAACAAACGGCTAAAGTGACTGGGGTTGGTAAAGCCAAGATCGTAGCAAACTTGACTTATTTGTTGTCCTGATTGTAGAAGTTGGCGAGATTTCTTTAATCTTAGCTGTTGTTGCCACATGGCCGGACTTTGCCCAAAGGCGAGCTTGAATTGCTGGTAAAATTTACTACGGCTCATGCAGGCTATTTTACATAAAGTATCGATATCTAAAGTTTGATTAAGATGTTCTTTAATAAAATGCAGGGCATCGGTTAATGGGCATGCAATAGTTTGTTGGCAATTGGCGAGCATTAAATCGCGGCTTTGTTGTTGTAATAATCGAGTGATTAACTCATTTACTGATAGATCAATTAGATAATGACGATCTTGCTCGTTTTCGCTAAATAACCCAATCATCCGTTCAAGTAATTGTTGGGTTTGTTGATTGTGTTGGGTATGCACCAGCTTTGGAATGTAATGAAAAAAATCATCGCTGCTTATTTGCTGCTGCATATTTAGCGCGTCAGCTACTTGGCTGATTTTATCGCGGCTAATTTCGATAGCCAAACAGGTGGTAGGTTGCTTCATTGATGCTTCTGGGAAGTCGATTAAAACCCCTTGTTCGGGTGCTAATACAAATGATTGCTGGGGTAAAAACTCTTCATGGTAGTTACTGTCAGCAACGTGCATCACTTTTTTACCGCTGATCATGCCGCAAAACAGCAGTTCGCTGGAATGCAGTGCTACTTTTTGTGCGTCTTGGTAGGTGTCGTAAATGCTCAGCTCGGCGTTGTCTGAGGCAAAAGTAATTTTATTTTCGATCAGTACATCAACCGCTTGGCGCTTTTTAGTCAGTTTATCAGTCAATAACGTGGTATTCATTTTATTTCCTTTAAACACGACCAACAGAGTTTGGACGCACAGACATGTTTTTTGGACAGCTAATCAAGTTTTTATGCTTCTTATAAGCTAATGTCAACAGGTGACGGATAAATAAACAACAATCTCCCGTCAAACTTAGTCAATTTGATTAAATTTAAAAAGCAACATTTTGAATAAAGGACACACAATGATCTATGCAAATCCTGGCAGCGACGGCGCACTTATTAACTTTAAATCCCAGTACGGTAATTACATTGGCGGACAGTGGGTCGAGCCTGTAAATGGTCAGTACTTTGATAATATTAGCCCCGTTAATGGTAAAGTATTTTGTAAAGTACCACGCTCTGATAAAGCGGATATTGAACTTGCCCTTGATAAAGCCCACGCTGCAAAAGCTGCTTGGGGTACAACTTCAGTAACGGCTCGTAGTAATATATTATTAAAAATAGCTGATCGGATAGAGCAAAACCTTGAGCTTCTTGCAGTTGCCGAAACGTGGGATAACGGTAAAGCCATTCGCGAAACATTGGCGGCAGATATCCCACTGGCGGCAGATCATTTTCGTTATTTTGCCGGTTGTATTCGCGCCCAAGAGGGCAGTATTGGCGAGATAGACGAAACCACAGTCGCGTATCATTTTCATGAGCCACTGGGCGTTGTTGGACAAATCATTCCGTGGAACTTCCCAATTCTAATGGCCGCATGGAAACTCGCACCAGCGCTTGCCGCAGGTAACTGTGTGATACTCAAACCGGCTGAACAAACACCAGTATCTATTTTAGTGTTGATGGAAATTATTGGTGATTTATTGCCTGCAGGCGTGCTTAATGTAGTAAATGGCTACGGTAAAGAAGCGGGCGAAGCGCTGGCAACCAGCACGCGTATAGCTAAAATTGCTTTTACCGGCTCAACTCCTGTTGGCTCACACATTTTAAAATGTGCCGCTGATAACATTATTCCATCAACGGTTGAGCTCGGTGGTAAATCACCGAATATTTTCTTTAACGATGTAATGGAAAAAGACGATTCCTTCCTAAGTAAAGCCATTGAAGGCGCAGTACTTGCGTACTTTAACCAAGGTGAAGTGTGTACTTGCCCATCGCGACTATTTATTCAAGAAGATATTTACGAGCAGTTTATTGAGCGTATTTTAGAGCGCACATTAAAAATTAAACGCGGTAACCCGCTTGATAGTGAAACCATGGTAGGCGCACAAGCGTCTAAAGCACAGTTTGATAAGATTCTCAGCTATATTGAAATTGGCAAAAAAGAAGGCGCACAAGTACTTACTGGCGGCAATGTAGAGCAACTAACAGATGAGCTAAATGGCGGTTATTACATTCAGCCAACGCTGTTAAAAGGCACTAACGATATGCGGGTATTCCAAGAAGAAATTTTTGGCCCGGTGATTTCAATGTCGACCTTTAAAGACGAAGCCGAAGCACTCGAACTGGCTAATAGCTCTGAATTTGGTCTAGGCGCAGGGGTATGGAGCCGCAACATGAACCGTGCTTATCACTTTGGCCGCAAAATAGAAGCAGGCCGTGTATGGACCAACTGTTACCATATGTATCCTGCACACGCTGCGTTTGGTGGTTATAAAAAATCAGGCATCGGCCGCGAAACCCACAAGCTTGCGCTTGACCATTACCAACAAACTAAAAATTTATTAGTAAGCTACAGCGAAGATCCGCTCGGCTTCTTTTAAATAAAGCGGTTAAGCTTAAACAAATAATTTTTATGAGTAATGAAAGCGCTGTATTGTTGCAGCGCTTTTTTACTTTTCTAAAGCACTGCGCTTTATATCCTCAAACACCTGTAATACCTTCCAAAATGCCAATTAAAACAACACCAAGTCCTCTTTTTATATTTTTCGTGAAATAGAAGTAACCGATTGAATCAAAATAGGAATTCGACTGTGGTTAGTACATCAATAAAAAATAAATTAAAAACGAATTATTCTTCAGGCTCGTTAGGTTTTTATAGAGGCTGGAGTGCAATCTAAGCTGCTAAAAATTAAATCCAAATTCCTTGAAGTCATTTAGATATTTTGAGCTCTTATATGCGCAAAAATATTGAGTTTGCAAAAAGCGAGGCGGAGCAAAAGGATCCCTTTGGGATGTCGTATTTTATGAAAAAGATGATGAATTTGAATATATTTATGCAAACATCTTTTAATGTCCTAAGTTTTGTGAGGCTAGATATGCACTGTCTTAGGCAAAGATATTTATGCCTGTTGCTTTTTCGTTTTACCCAACCCCTTAAATTTAATGAGTCTAATATAGCAATGAATTAAGTTGTTTGTTAAAACACTTTGAGTGTAAGTATGTTATCGGCAGTACTATGTGCGATTATTTTACTATTTTTTGAACAGCTGAGGAAAAGTATGAGAAGAATCATACATCTAACTTTAATAATTTTATTTTCTACGATCTCAATGTCGGCGTTTGCAAGTGCTGATGTTGAAATAAAAAAGATCGCTTCAGGAGTGTGGGTTCATACCTCATATTATACATACCCAAATGGAGTAAAATTTCCTTCAAGTGGATTAATAGTTCAAGATGGGGAAGGCGTTGTTTTAGTGGATACTGCTTGGGGAGAGCTTGCTACGTTAGAACTCATGGAGCAAATTAGAACGAAGATTAAACTACCGATTAAAACATCAATAGTAACTCATGCTCATGGTGATCGGATTGCGGGTACGGATGCTTTAAAATCAAAAGGAATTCCAGTTTATTCGCATCCTCTAACGCAAAAATTTGCTACTGAGTATGGCTTGCCAGTACCAGATCAATCTTTAGAAGCAATTATTTCACCTGGAAGCATGGTTAGTTTAGGAAAAATTGATGTTATTTACCCAGGTCCAGGTCATGCAATGGACAACTTGATGATTTGGTTACCACAAGAAAAAATTCTGTTTGGTGGTTGTGCCGTTCGCGCTAAAGGAGCAACCTCTTTAGGCAATACAGCACATAGTGATATTGGTTCATGGCTTCAGGGAATGAAACATATTAGCCAGGAGTATAACTCTGCACAGATAGTAGTCCCAGGTCATGGTGAGCTAGGTGATTTTTCATTAATTTCAAACACATTAATGCTTTTAAGTGAGTCTGCGCAATAAATATACACTAATAATCACATAAAAGATCTCGTCAAGCTCTGATAGAGCGCCTTTTATGTGGGGAGAACGTAGGATTATCCTTTATAGGAACTAATCTTACGCCTCCTGAACTCATTGATTAACTTTTTAAAAGCCACCAAAACCAACCACTTACTGTCATCTAAAAAATACTAAACCACGTTTAGAACTATCAACTTATAAAACTACTAAATAATTTAGCAAAAAAGTAGAAGTTAAAGATTATCAAATTATCGAAAATTGCTGTAAATGAAGATCATCAGGTTGCTGGAGATTTAAACGTTGCTTAGGAGCTTTATAAAATGAGCAATCATTTTATTACCTAAGGTAGGCTAAGCACTTTGGTTGGATTATTGTTACCAAACCTTTAATCAGGTGAGGTGATGGGGCAGCTAGCAGTGAATATAGTATGCTGATTGCTCCAGCAAAGAAATTCAACAAAGAGCCTGCACAAAGAAATGCACCTTGATACTATATGTCTAATGATAATGGATATAGCAAGTAATATGTGAGGTTATAGCAATGAATCAATTAACTGAAAAAACGATAGCATGTCCTTATTGTGGTGAGAATATTGACGTGCTGCTCGATCCGGCAGATGTTGATCAACAATATATTGAGGACTGCCAAGTCTGTTGTAAGCCTATTAATTTTTTGGTTTTTGAAAATATAGATGAAGAGCTTTCAGTGACGGTTTTTAGTGATGACGAAGCTTATTGACTATCTTTATAGGCACTTACACTCAGCAAGGTTTGGGCAGTATGTTTAGCTGCAGAGCAATGCAGTAATATATAAAAGAGTATGACTAACCAACATAAAAAGCGCTGCAATTAATTGCAGCGCTATGGTTGCATTACTTAATGGTTATTAAGGGTCTAAGTTCATTACTTTAGTCCATGCCGCAACAAAGTCTTCTACAAACTTTTGCTTTGATGTATCAAAGGCATATACTTCTGCAACTGCACGCAGCTCTGAATTTGAACCAAAGATAAGGTCAACTGAAGTGGCTGTGTACTTTTGCTCACCTGATTGACGATCAAAGCCTTGATAAATCCCCGCATCGGATGACTTTTTCCAAACCGTAGACATATCCAATAAATTAACAAAGAAATCGTTATTTAGAGTGCCTGGCTTGTCAGTAAATACGCCGTAGTCAGTGCCTTTATAGTTTGCATCAAGCGAACGTAATCCGCCTACTAATACCGTCATTTCAGGCACTGTTAGATCAAGTTGATCTGCTTTATCTATTAGCATTTCAGTTGGCGATTTGTAGCTTTGTTCAGCATCAAAGTAGTTTCTAAAGCCATCGGCAGGCAGCTCTAATAAACTAAATGCATTAACGTCAGTTTGAGCTTGCGTAGCATCGCCACGGCCAGCATTAAAAGGTACGTCTACTGTGTAGCCTGCATCTTTCGCTGCTTTTTCAATCGCTGCATTACCAGCTAACACAATCAGGTCGGCCAGTGATACTTGGCTTTTACTAAAGAAACTATCATTAAAGTCGGCTTGAATCGCTTTTAATACTTTAAGTACTTTTGCAGTTTCGGCCGGATTATTTACCGCCCAATCCTTTTGTGGAGCAAGCGCAATGCGTGCACCGTTGGCACCACCGCGCATATCGGAATGACGGTAGCTTGCAGCAGATGCCCATGCAACACGTACTAGCTCTGATACGCTAAGACCTGAATCTAAAATGCTGGCTTTAAGCTCTTTTACTGCGCCAGCATCAATGTTTGATTGAGTCTCTGCTGAAATAGGATCTTGCCAAATTAAGTCTTCTTTAGGAACTTCTTTACCTAAGAAGTTACGTGGTGGCCCCATATCTCGGTGAGTCAATTTGTACCATGCTTTAGCAAATGCCAGTTGATACTCTTTAGGGTCGTTTAAAAAGCGTTCAGCAATTTTGCGGTATTCAGGATCAAATTTTAACGCTAAGTCGGCCGTGGTCATTACTGGTGCGTTAAACTTACCTTTAATATGAGCGTCAGGTACAACGTTATGTAACGATTCATCCGTTGGGATCCACTGAATGGCACCTGCAGGGCTGCGAGTTTGTTTCCACTCAAAGTTAAGTAGATTGCTAAGGTACAGTGATGACCAGCGAGTAGGAGCTTGTGTCCATGCGCCTTCTAAACCACTTGATACGGTATCTTCAGAGTGGCCTTTACCACATTTGTTTTTCCAGCCTAACCCTTGTTCTTCAATGCCTGCTGCTGCGGGCTCTGCACTCACACAATCTTTAGGTTTGTGCGCACCATGCATTTTACCAAAGGTGTGGCCACCTGCGATAAGTGCAAGAGTTTCCTCGTCGTTCATGGCCATGCGAGAAAACGCCACACGAATATTTTTAGCTGAACCGATTGGATCAGGAACCCCTTTAGGGCCTTCAGGATTTACGTAAATTAAACCCATGTGAGTTGCACCCAATGGGCGTTCTAATTTGCCGCTGGCATCTTCACGGTCGCTGGCAAGCATTTCTACTTCTGGACCCCAGTAAACCATGTCTGGTTCCCAGTCGTCAGTTCGGCCGCCGGCAAAACCATAGGTTTCAAATCCCATGTTTTCTAGAGCAACGTTACCGGCTAATACGATTAAGTCTGACCATGAAAGTGCTTCTCCGTATTTTTGTTTAATAGGCCAAAGTAGGCGACGCGCTTTATCTAGGCTTACGTTGTCTGGCCAGCTGTTGAGTGGTTCAAAACGTTGTTGACCGCCACCAGCACCACCGCGGCCATCAAGCGTACGGTAAGTGCCTGCGCTGTGCCATGTCATACGGATAAAAAATGGCCCATAGTTACCAAAATCCGCCGGCCACCAATCTTGAGATTGTGTTAGTAGGGCATCAATATCACTTTTTACTGTGTCTAAATCTAGGCTATTAAATGCCTTGGCATAATTAAAGTCGGCACCGTAAGGGTTTGAGCGTTCATCATGATCACGCAGAGGTGAAAGGTTAAGTTGATCTGGCCACCAAAACTGGTTTGTTCTGGTTGCGCCCATTTTAGCTTCACCCATGCCAACAGCACCTTGTGGCTTTGACATTTGTGGTTTTTCTTGGCTAACAGCGGTGCCAGATATAAGTGCCATACTTATAAATCCAACAAGCGCTTTTTTATTGAATGAACGGTTTTTCATTGTCAGCTTCCTTAAAGTTAACGAATTTCGTTATACAAAGCGTATTACTACTTTAAACAGAGATCTCAATCGCTTTAAAAATTATTGAGTTGTAAATTTGTTTGCTCAAGTGAGGCTTAATCAAGCCTGAATAACAAAGCAATGAAAAGAATATAGCATCGGGCTGAAATGTGTGTGCGAAATAAAGCGATTACTACAATCTATAAATGTGATTGATTTTGTTGTAGTGATTAGATAAATGGATTGTTTTTACTTAAGGCGGAGAGAGTAATACAGATAAAAAAGCCCAGCCAAAGCTGGGCGACTACAAAAAATCTAGTGCACTTTAATTAATTTACTCGTTATAACACCTGAGGTCATTGACCCTGATACGTTTAATGCGGTGCGTGCCATGTCTATTAATGGCTCAATTGAGATCAGTAACGCGACTATCTCAACTGGTAAGCCCATGGTCGGTAATACAACCAATGCAGCAAACGTTGCGCCACCACCTACTCCGGCAATACCAAAAGAGCTTATAACAACAATGCCAATTAACGGTAAAATAAATTCGAATGTCAGCGGATCAATTCCTACGCTGGGTGCTACCATCATTGCCAGCATGGCTGGGTAAATACCGGCACAGCCATTTTGGCCAATAGTGGCGCCAAAAGAAGCCGATAAGTTAGCTATAGCAGGCGGCACTTTTAGCTGGTTAATTTGTACATCCACATTCATAGGAATAGAGGCTGCTGAACTACGCGAGCTAAATGCAAAGGTCAGTACTGGCCAAATTTTTTCAAAGTAACTCTTAGGGTTCACACCAACTAGGCTAAGTAATAAACCATGAGCAATAAACATTAATAATATAGCGACATAGGAAGCCACAATAAACGCCAGTAAATTAACAATATCATTGCTACTTGAGTTTGCCACAACGCTTGCCATTAACCCTGCGACGCCATAAGGCGTTAGCGCTATCACCATTCTTACTAAGTTCATTACTATGGCTTGTAAGGCGTTAACACCGTTGCGAATTGGATCTGCTAGTTCGCTACGTTCAAGCATCACCTTGCGTGCGGCAATCCCTACAAGGACACCAAAAATAACGACGGCAATTATAGAGGTTGAGCGTTGGTTACTTAAATCAGCAAATGGATTTTCTGGAATAAAGCTCAATAGCATTTGTGGCACACTTAAATCAGCTACATTAGCTGCTTTACCCTCTAGCGTGCTCATTTTTGCTGCCTCACGGGTTCCCGAAACTAAGCCTTCAATACTTAAATTAAAGCCATAGGTTACGGCAATACCAATTAAGGCTGCAATTGCCGTAGTAAAGAGTAAAACAGCAATACTAATGAACGATATTTTGCCCAAAGAGCCTTGGTTTTCTAGTTTCACCACGGCGGCAATCATAAACACCAATACCAATGGCATGATGATCATTTTTAATAGCCCAACATAGCCTTTACCAACAACACTTACCCAACTTAAAACGTCATTAATAGACTCCGGGGAGTGGGAAAATAAAAATTGTAAGGCTAAACCAAAAGCACTACCAACAACTAAGCCAAATAAAACAGTGCGAGATAAGGTTTTACTTTTTTGCGAAAAAAGATAAATCGCAAACAGCAAACCGACAAATAATGCCAGCATTAATAAAACAGCAAGCGACATAGCATCCTCTTTAAAGCTGCGAATAAGCGCGGCACTTTAGCGTTTTGTATCGGGTTACGAAAATACACTTTTGATATGCTATAGAACAAATTGATATGTGCTAATAATATTTGAGTATAAAAAATACTATTGCACACAAATATAACCGTTGAGCTTCTATTTAAAGGTGCTAATAATGAATGCTAAATTAAGCAATGATAAAAACAGTATGAATGGACTTCTTTGGTCGTTATTTAGATCTTAATAATGTGTTTATTCGTATCAAAAAGTTGTATTCAAAAGAATTTTTCCTAATTATTAATTAATAGTGAGAACAGAGATGTTGCGATCAGTTGTTGGTTTAATGTTTTTTATTTTTTTAAGTGGGTGTTCGAGTCAATACCCAAATCAGAACTTAGTCGGTAAACAGTTTCCAACTATCAGTGGTGAAAGCTTGGAGCAACAGCAATTTACTATCCCTACAGACTTTAACAACGCACAGACATTACTGTTAATTGGGTATAAACAAGATAGTCAATTTGATATTGATCGCTGGCTTATTGGCTTGGATATGAGTGGCATAAACGTCACCGCTTATGAGTTACCCACAATTCAAGGCATGGTGCCGCGTATGTTTAGTACTTTTATTGATAGCGGTATGAGAAAAGGCATTCCTAAAGAACTGTGGGGCGGGGTGATCACTATTTATAAAGACGGTGATGCAGTACAAGCGTTCACTGGTAATGAAAATCCGAATAATAGCCGCATCGTATTAATTGATGGTAGCGGTAAGATTATTTACTTTTATGATCGGGGTTTTTCGGTTGCTGCATTAAATGAACTAAAAATGGTGATAGATAAAAAGCAGTAATACCCTGTAATGACCCAAACATGGGCTGCATGTTTGGGTCATTTATTTTTAACTTAAGCTGCCTCTTACTCCGTTATTTTTATCAATCATTTTTGTAGCAAGGATAGTCACTGTAACCTTGCTCAGTGCCGCCATACATGGTGGCTGCATCGGCTTCATTTAATGGCCATTGATTTTTTATGCGCGCTGGTAAATCAGGGTTTGCGATAAAAGGGCGACCAAAAGCAAATAAATCACCGTAGCCCTTAGCTAACATCGCCACCGCTTTTTCAACGGTGTACTTTCCAGCGTAAATAATACGCCCAGAAAATTCAGCTCTGACTGCTTGATAAAATAGCTCTGGTAAGTCAGGGGCATTGTCCCAATCAGCTTCTGCAATTGAGAGGTAGGCAATACCGGCTTGTTCAAGTACTTTAATCGCTTCAATGTAGGTATGGTGCGGGTTTGATTCTACTAACCCTAAATAAACACGGGTTTCATCAGTACTGCTAAATAAGGGCGCAAATCTAACCCCTAAGCGCTCAGGGCCTACTACGTCACTTACTGCCGTGACAATTTCTTTTAAAAAGCGCAGGCGATTAGTAAGAGAGCCGCCGTATTCATCATCTCGTTTATTGGTGTGCTCAGAAATAAACTGATTTACTAAATACCCATTAGCACAATGCAGTTCTACGCCATCAAACCCCGCTTCTAGCGCATTACGGGCAGCTTGTGCATACATGCCAACAAGCTCTTTTACTTCATCGGTTGTTAAAGCTTGTGGTTCACTTGGATCGGCTAAAGCGCCTTGAGCCGGTCCTGTTTCAATAAATACTTTAACGCTATCAGCTGTTAGAGCTGAGGGAGCAATAGGTTTGGCTTCATTAGGCTGTAAGCTGGTGTGTGAAACGCGGCCAACATGCCAAAGCTGGGCAAAAATAATTCCACCTTCTGCATGTACTGCATCAGTTACTTTTTTCCAACCAGTTATTTGTTGATTAGAATGAATGCCCGGTGTCCAGGCATACCCTTGTCCTCTTGGTTCAATTTGAGTGCCTTCGGTAACCATAAAACCAGCACTAGCACGCTGTGCATAATATGTGGCCATCACCTCGTTGGGGATATTGCCAGGGACCGTGCTACGTGAACGTGTAAGTGGCGGCATTACAATACGGTTTTTAAGCGTGTGTGGGCCTAAATTGATTGATGAAAATAGACTGTCGATATTTTTACTTGGTTGACTCATTTTAATACCTTTTAAATTAATAATGCTGTTTAGCGCCAATTACAATGCTGGTGAGCATAGGGATTAAAAGGTACAATTTGAAACAATGCTTTTTTGTTTAAGATACAATTATGAATGGTATATCTCGGCTTGATATAAAACAATTACGAATATTGAGTGCATTACTTAAACTAAAAAATGTGTCGGATGTGGCGCGCAAAATGGGCTTAACCCAGCAGGCTATTAGTGAGCAGCTGCGAAAATTGCGTGACTTATTTGACGATCGGCTTTTTATTCGCCAAGGCAATACAATGGTTGCAACACCTAAAGCAATTGCACTAGAGAAGCCCATTAATCAAATATTAACTCAGGTAGAAGCGTTATTAATACCTAAACAATTTACCCCAAGTAGCTACAAGGGCGTATTTACAATAAGTGCGACTGATTACGCTATAGCAGCTCTTTTGCCACAATTATTAGAAATAACAAGACGCGAAGCGCCAGGATTAAAGCTGATTATTCGTGACTTTGCCTCTGATAATGTTAATCAATTAATAAGTGCAGGAGAACTGGATTTACTAATTAGTTTTCCTGAATTTATCCCTGCAAACTTAATCTATGACACATTATTTGAAGAACAGCATATTTGTATAGCAGGGAAAGACACGGTGTTTTCTTCATCGACGTTGAGCCTTGCTGAAGTGGCGGCACACTCTCAATTAGTGGTTTCGGCGTCCCGTGCTAACTTACGAGGCTCTCACGACCAATGGTTTGCTGATAAGGGCTATGCGCGCAATATTGTTATGTCAGTGCCTGGCTTTTCATTTGTCCCCGATTTGCTTTGCAGTACTGACTTAATTGCTTTTTACCCATCGCGTTTACTGCCAAACGCCAAAGTGAAACAGCTTGAAGTTGAATTATTACCACCGCCATTTAAGGTGATTGCTGCATGGCATCCACGTTCAAATAACAGCGATATTCACCAGTGGTTAATAGCACAATTAAAACGGATTTAGTGATTATTTAATTAGTTGACGAATATCGTTCCCTGTTGGTGCCTCATGGGCACGTAACGAAAAGGCGGGTAATATCGCTAATATATGGTCAAATATATCTGACTGAATATTTTCATATTCACCCCAATTAGTTGTATTGGTAAATGCATAAATCTCAATGGGTAAGCCATTTTTAGTTGGCTCTAGCTGCCTTACCATCAGTGTCATTCCCTGATGAATATGTGGGTGATGTTTTAATAGCGCGACTAAATAATGACGAAATGTGCCAACATTAGTGAGTCGACGACCATTTAACGTACAGCTCATATCTATTTTTTTCGTGGTATTTTGCTCGTTAATAGCCGGTAGGGTAATTTCGAGGTAGTGACTTAATAAATCCGCTTTTTTCAGCGCGGTGATCTCTTGCTCATCTAAAAAGCGCACACTGCTCATTTCTATATGGATACTCCGTTTTATGCGCCGCCCACCGGATTCTGACATACCGCGCCAGTTTTTAAATGAGTCAGAAATTAGCGCATAGGTTGGAATAGTGGTAATGGTTTTATCCCAATTTCTTACTTTAACTGTGGTTAAGGCTATATCAATCACATCGCCATCTGCGCCGTATTTGGGCATTTCTAACCAATCACCAACCGCAAGCATATTGTTTGCTGAAAGCTGAATACCGGCCACCAGCCCTAAAATAGCGTCTTTAAACACCAGTAGCAGTACAGCCGATAGCGCACCTAAACCACTGAGTAATATTAACGGGGATTTATTCATTAATAATGAAATCGCTAAAATACCGGTTAATACGCTGGCGATCAGTTTAATTGTTTGTAAAAAACCACGTAATGGAAAGTGAGCTGCAATGGGTTGCCTGTCAGATATCGCTTGAAAAATATTAAGCAAAGAGAACAGCGAAAGTAGTGCAAATAAAATGATCCACTGATCAGTAAACATCTCAATGATATGTAAAAAAGCCGTTCCTTCTGGAACCCAGAGCCTTGCTTGTATAACAACCACAGCACCTTGTAAAACAAAGGAAATATTACGTGTTAATTTAAGCGCTAAGTCGGCAGGCGTGTGGGTATCGGTTTGAACAACTTTATCACTAAAGCGGCCTTTAAGTAGTCGTTTTGAAACTGACCTTAAGATGAGGTGCAATATGAGCGCAAATAAGCCAACCCAGCACAGTACTAATATGTCGTACCATAAATACGCACTCCCAGGAAAATAAAGACTAAACCATTGCAGTAAAAATTCTCGCAGCTGCGATCGTATTTCAGTCATTTATATTCCCAAGAGATTTATTTGCGTGAGTTTTATCTATTTAATGAAATCTAGTTAAGCAGATGGGGTGTGAAAAGTCTATTTAAGCCGCGCTTAAATAGACGTTTTAGAAATAATATTTATATTTTATTTTCAGCAAGTTGCAGAGTTAATTCCTCAAAAATACTCGGATCGTCAATGGTTGATGGAATTTGCAGTTCTTCACCATCAATAAGTTGACGTAAGTTTTTGCGTAAAATTTTACCTGAGCGTGTTTTTGGTAAGCGCTCTACACACATAATATTTTTAAGACACGCAATAGCGCCGATTTGATTACGCACGGTTCGCACCAATTGCTGCTCTACTTCTTTATGCGAGCCATGAAAATCATTTTTTAATACCACCATGGCCATGGGGTTTTGACCCTTGAGCGCATCATTAACACCAAATACGGCACATTCAGCAACCGCGGGATGAGCGGCTACAATTTCTTCCATTTCACCGGTTGATAAACGATGCCCCGCGACATTAATCACATCATCGGTGCGGCCCATAATAAATAGGTAGCCATCATCATCAATATAACCGCCGTCGCCAGAAAGATAATAGCCTTCATATTCACTTAAATAACCGGCTTTAAAGCGTTCGGTATTTTGCCAAATAGTGGGTAAACATCCTGGCGGTAAAGGCAGTTTAATAACGACTGCACCTTGTTCATTGGGGGCGCATTCGTCACCATTCATATCTAAAATACGTACGTCAAACCCAGGAGTCGCAACCGTTGAACTGCCTGCTTTTGTAGGTAGGTGCTCAATGCCGACAGGATTACAGGCTATCGCCCAACCAGTTTCTGTTTGCCACCAATGATCAAGCACAGGTAGGCCTGTTTTTTCTTTGAGCCAATCGTAGGTGGGGGGATCTAAGCGCTCGCCTGCTAAAAACAAGCGTTTCAGACTTGAAGTATCGTATTGTTTAAACCCATCGGCATTGGGATCTTCTTTTTTTATCGCTCTAAAGGCTGTCGGTGCGCTAAATAAAGCCGTTACTTTATACTGTTCAACCACTCGCCAAAATGCACTGGCATCTGGGGTTCTAACTGGTTTACCTTCAAATAAAATAGTGGCGCAGCGGTACATAAGCGGTGCATACACTATGTACGAATGGCCTACAACCCAACCAATATCCGAAGCGGCCCAAAACACGTCACCGGGTTTCATTCCGTATACGCTTTCCATGCTGTAATGCATGGCCACGGCATGGCCGCCATTTTCACGAACAACCCCCTTGGGAGTACCCGTTGTGCCTGACGTGTATAAAATATAAAGCGGGTGATCGCCACTTACCGGAACAGGATCAACGCCAGTAGCTGTTTGCATTGCAACAGCCCAGTCAATATCACGCTCAGGCATAAGTGGTGCAGTTACTTGCTCACGCTGATAAATAATACAATGTTCTACTTTATAAGAGGCTGATTCGAGGGCGTTATCAAGTAACTCTTTGTATTCAATTACGGTATTCACTTCCACACCGCAAGAAGCACTGAGTACTAACTTAGGCTTGGCGTCATCAATTCTTACGGCAAGCTCATGCGCTGCAAACCCGCCAAATACGACCGAATGAATAGCGCCGATGCGGGCGCAGGCTAACATACCAATTACGGCCTCGGGGATCATGGGCATATAAATAATCACGCGGTCGCCTTTTGTTACGCCTAAAGACTGCATTACTCCTGCGAATTTAGCGACTTCTTGTTGCAGTTCAAAGTAGCTGTAGCTGCGCGCGGTATTGGTTACGGGTGAGTCATAAATTAACGCTGTTTCATCACCATGGCCGGCAATAACATGCTGATCTACCGCTAAAAAGCAGCTATTAAGTTGGCCGTCGGCAAACCAGTGATATAAACCGTTTTCATCTTGTGTGTAAGCTGTTTCGGGAGCCTGGTACCAAGGGAGGCGTTTACTTTGCGATAACCAAAACGCTGCCGGGTTTTGTTTAAACTCGTTGTAGTGTTGTTTGTATTCACCTGACATAAAGGCTCCTGAGCAAAATTTAATATAACTTTATTTAAAACTAAGCGCTTTTTATCAGGAGTGATATTCGACCATGGTCGGTTAAATAATGAACGAGTTGTTTGGTTTTTAGCTAACGCTATGGTTTATAACGAACTAACGACTAGTTTGATGATTTAAATGAGGTAACATATAAAAATGATGAACTATTTAATGTGGTAATAATGAGTCAAGTTGTCAGAGTAGGCGTTGCAGTGATAGTAATGCATGATAATAAAATTTTACTCGGTGAGCGAATAGGCGCACATGGTGCAAATACCTGGGCAACCCCTGGGGGGCATTTAGAATTTGGTGAAACGGTTGAGCAATGTGCAGTGCGCGAAGTAGCAGAAGAGACAGGGCTTACTGTTACTAATATTCGTAAACTCGATTTTACCAACGATATTTTTAGCGCCGAGAACAAGCACTATATTACTTTATATGTACGGGCAAAGTATGAAGGTGGCGAGCCTGTGAATAAAGAGCCTAACAAATGTTTACAGTGGCGTTGGTGCGATATTAATAACTTACCTTCACCTTTATTTACTTCATTGAAAAATTACTTAACGCAAGGCGTTTTACCTACTCAATACTCATAGGTAGGTACTTAAGAAAAATATTAAGTACAGCCTTAAAAATTTGGCTCTACCCCATACTGAAATACTCCTGTTTTTCGATCGCGTTTGGGGTGCGCCCTAGCTGCATTTTTCCTCAGAAA